>QXYM01000054.1 GCA_009886945.1 Litorivicinus sp. | reverse complement strand
GGTTGCAACAGCGCAGCCGGCGTGACGATTTGATCCTCGCCACCAAAGCCTGTGGGCCAGGAGAGTGGGTTAACTATTTTCGGGGTGGACCAAGACACACCAAAGCACATCTCGACGAAGCGATTGATGCATCCTTAGCTCGATTACAGACCGACTACGTGGACCTCTATCAACTGCATTGGCCTGATCGTCGAACCAATTTTTTTGGCCAACTCGGATACACTCACGACCAAGACGCTGAGGAAACTCCGATTGATGACATTCTGACCGCGCTCGAGTCATTGGTGGTCAGCGGTAAAGTCCGCGCAATCGGTCTGTCCAACGAAACACCCTGGGGTGTGATGACCTTTTTAGAGATTGCCCGACGTGAAGGTCTTCCCGTTGTTGCCTCTATTCAAAATCCCTACTCACTTCTCAATCGCACCTTCGAAATCGGATTAGCGGAAATCGCGCATCGGGAATCGGTCGGACTCTTAGCCTACTCGCCTCTCGCTTTTGGGGTGTTATCCGGAAAATATTTAGAGGGTGCGCGTCCAGCGGGTGCTCGCCTGACACTCTTTGACCGCTTCAGTCGATATTCCAATCCCGAGGCGACACGTGCAACAGAAGCCTATGCGCAACTCGCGAAGGCGCACGGCTTGACGCTGACGGAAATGGCGCTCGCCTTCGTGACCTCTCGACCGTTCCTGACCTCCAATATCATCGGCGCGACTTCCTTAGAGCAGCTCAAAGAGAATATTGATACGCATCGCTTGGTGTTATCGCAAGAACTCTTAGAGGGGATCGAGGCGATCCATGTCAGCCAACCCAACCCCTCTCCATAAGGATCGATCATGACCCCTCGTCGTAGCGCACTCTTCATGCCTGGCCACAATGAGCGAGCCATTGCGAAAGCAAAAACACTCGACTGTGATGTGGTCATTTTAGATCTGGAAGACGCAGTCGCCCCTGATACGAAACTGAGAGCACGATCCACGGCACAAGCGGCACTCATCGACGGCGGATTTGACCCCAGGGAAATCGCCATTCGCCTCAATGGCTTTGGTACCGAATGGATGGCTGATGATCTCTTCGCCTTCCATCAGGTTGCACTGGATGCCTTAGTCGTCCCCAAAGCGGAGTCGGCCGAGGATGTCTTCACGCTCGGCGAGCAGATGGACGCCCTTGGCTATCGTCCCGATGTAGAACTTTGGTTAATGGCAGAAACACCAAAAGGAGTGCTCAATGCCCGCGCACTCTGTTCTGCGCACCCTCGGGTTGGAGCCTTATTGATCGGCACCTCAGATCTTGCCAAATGCCTTCGCGTCCCTCCCTCCATTGGACGAGAAGGTCTCATCCATGCGCTCTCGCACTGTGTGTTAGCGGCACGAGAAGCGAACATCGATGTCTTGGATGGCGTGTGCTTAGATCTTGATCATCCAGAGCTCTACCAACTGCAGTGTGAGCATGGTCGCAGCCTTGGTTTTGATGGAAAGACCTTGATTCATCCCTCACAAATCCACACAGCAAACGACGTATTCGCGCCATCAAGTGACGCGGTCGAGCGGGCGAGATCGATTGTAGACGCATGGCGCAAAGCCTTGGCGGCGGGTGAAGGACTTTGTGTGTTGGATGGACAGTTGGTCGAAAATTTACACGTTGAGGAAGCAGAGCGAATCCTAGCCCTTCACACGGCCATCATCGAGCGTCGCAAAGAGTCTCATCAGTGATGATGACAGCGAGTGTCGGTCAGATCAGCGTGACGAGGGACTCAACAGCCTCGCAATCACTGAATCAATCACCCACCGCAAACTGAAATGTTTGGGACAATAGCGGTTGGATATTCACTGATCTCTGGATTCGCTCACCGTTTGAGAACCGTTTCGGGTCCAAAGTCACGAAGCCCCAAAATTCCAAAAATCGACGAATGAAGCGCGATTCAATGAGGGCATTTAAGCGTTCGGCGCCGAGACCAGATGAGGACCCGGTTAGCTCAAGCATCATGCGAGGAAAAGCCGTCATGACTTCATCGGTCAGGCGATCAAGGCTTTGATGCTGTTGCAAGCGCCAGAGCATAAAGAGCCAAATATTCCGCAAATCGATGTCATCCTCAAAAGCATCAAAATACCCCCAGTTGTATTGCCGGACAGCGGCCTCCACCAGCGGCATGAAAAAAACGCCAACACCTCCCTGATCGTACTGTTTTTGCATTGCCTGACTGACCCGGAATTGACCACGTCTCAGCGCAATCACTCCTGTCAGTTGAGCGAGGACACGCGTGTAATGCAACGCGTTGAATTTGTCTTCATTACTTCCAGCGAATTCGCTAATACTGATATTTCGTTCAAACTCAGCGACCGCAAAGGTCGGTAACAAATCACTTGCTCGTTTGACTAACTTCGCCGGTAAATTTCCCCGACTCGTGGCTTTGAAGGCCCAGGAATGCGTTCTGGCTTCCTCCAAAATCAATTCGAGATAACAAATAACAGGGCTTGAAGACAAGGAATCCGGGGTTTGTAGAGTGACCAAGGGCAGTTCGCTCAGAGGTGCGCTGACCCACTGCCGAAGTTGAGCCACCGACAATCCGTGAAACTCAGGTCGAGGTTGATGGTCCGGCAAGTATGCCACTCGTTCTGTCATTGCTCTTCACTGTCCTTGATTCATTCATGCAGATCTGGTCAATGCGCCACCGTGGTGACGAATCAAATTCGTTCACTCAAGCGGAGTCACATCTACTGAGACTTCCAGGGCATGTTGGCCTCCACCGGTCATTAACCCTTTCAGGGGAACCACATCGGCGTAATCACGACCCCAAGCGAGAGTCACATGGCGATCAGAAGGTAACAGACCATTGGTGGGATCAAAATCGATCCAGCCAGTCCCTGGCACAAACACACTGACCCAAGCATGAGAGGCATCGGCACCCATCAATTTGGGTTGACCCGCCGGCGGATCCGTCTCGAGATATCCAGACACATAACGACAAGCAATCCCTTTCGACCGCAGACAAGCGAGCATCAAATGGGCGAAATCCTGACAAACACCGCGTTTCTCAGATAACACCAACCCAACCGGGGTTTCGACATCACTGAAATGTTGGTCATACACAAATTCATGAAAAATGCGCTCATTGAGCGCGCGCGTCCCTTCAATAAGACCACAACCGTCAGTGAAACATTGATCAGCGAATTGCTGAATCTCCGGGATGCCAATCGGCACATAGAGGCTCGGCCGACAGTATAAGCGGGTCTTCGCCGGGATCCCTGATTGATCAGTGACATCAAGGTCTCGGCTCAAATCGACACGATTGGCTCGAACCTCAACCTCGGATTCAGCCAACACATTGAGTTCAGTATGGACCTCTTCAATCGAAAACCGTGACACACGATTTCCAAACAAATCTTGGCGCTCATGCACATCGTCAGTTCCCGGCAGAATCGTCAAGCGCGCACTGAGAACCTGCTGGTTGAGCGTATCCCGAGGCAATAAGGTGGCGTGGCTGTGACTTAAACTCACCGGATGCACGTACTGGTAACGGTTACGATGTCTGACTCGATACCGCATCAGCTCACCTTCACGAGATGTTGTGGCACATCGGCATGACTGAAATACGCCAGAGTAATGGCCTCACTGAGGCTCGATAAGATGTCAATTTGTTGGTCTAGCGTGTCGAATAAGGGCTTCTTCGGAGATCCCTGAATCGTCATCAGATCATCGGTTTGCGACATCTGAAGATTCGCATGAATCCGAAACGCCAACTGCTGGAGTTGAGTCTTCCGCCCGACCAACTGTTGCACCGGTAATCCCTGCACCAAATGCTCCAATCGCTGAGCTAAATACCCAATGGCTCTGGGTGTTTCTGTATCAAGCAGTAGCAAATCCAAGATCGCAGTCGGATGCAGCCGTGTCCGGTATCGGCGCCGATAGGTCATCACCGTATCGGTCACTTCCAAAATCAATTCCCACTGATTGATGTCCTGTGGTTTCAGACTCTGAAACGCGTAATTCAATAACATCAGTGTTTTACTCGCCCGCTCCAGATGTCGCCCGATATCCATAAAGCGATGCGCGAAGGTTCGACTCATGGTGTCATTATTGAGTCCAGAGAAAGTTGCCAACTGCATGAGGATCGCATCCACCTGATCCAACAATCGACCCGCATCAGCGTGTTTCATCCAGCCAATTCGTTCGATCATTTGTTCAAGATTCACCAAAGCACGCCAGGCATCGTCACTCAAAAAGTCAGGGGTTGCCCGTGCGTTTCGCATGATGGCATTGATCAACTCACTCAATCCGCCGACGGCAGTCCGCATGAACACCAGTTGATGGATCTCGGCGGCCGCATTCTCAAAATTCAGCGTGTCGGTTTGGAATTGTGACCCCAGTAACCACAACGCAGCCTGCTGACGCTCCGTACGGGTATCAATGGCGCCAGCTAAGACCTCACGGACCAATCGAGTCAGACCATCGGCTCGCTCCACATAGCGCCCGAGCCAAAACATCGCATCAGCGACCCTGCTCGGGGTCATGGATTGATCGACGGGACCAAGCGTCGGGGCATCCATCTCCGCAAACATCGACAACTGATTGTCAGGCTCCATGCCCATCACCCACAGGTCTTTGTATCGCTCGGGAGTGTTCGGCCGCAGTTGCGCCCAAGAGGCATCATGGTTACACGAGGCCAGTCCACCCGGCATCACATCCACTTTTTGATCTTGTGACTGAGCGGTATACATCCGCAAGACGGCATGAGCTTCACCCCGCGCTGTCCCTTCTGCGACTGGCACGGTTTCTAAAGCAATCGCCTGCCAGGCAACCCAACTCGGTCGATCGGCATCAATGCGTGCTTTCAGGACTTGACGCTCGGCATCTGGAAGATCCCGAACCACAAACGACTCGCCGGCTGGAAATGCCGACGCATGACGGACCAAGACATCAGGCCACAGTGATTCAAATTCCTCATGCTCATCGGGATCACCCAACCACAGAGCCGGAAGGGTTTTCAAAATGAGATCTTCACCCAACAGCTTTTGGCACAGACCTTCGAGCCGCCCCATCCATAATGGTGAATCGATCACTCCAGAACCCGGTACATTCGCCATGCGCACGCCGCCACGGCGGACAGCGTCCATTAGTCCTGGTGTTCCTTGTCGACTGAAGCCGTTTAATTCCAAGGGATCAATATCTTGATCCGTCACTCGACGCAGCACCCCAGAAACCGGACGCAAACCACTTAAGGTCTTCAACATCAACCGATTACCACGGACTGTCAGGTCATCGCCCTCGGCCAATGTAAAATCCAAATGGTTGGCTAAAAATGCGTGCTCAAAATAGCTTTCAACGGATTGACCGGGAGTCAGCAAAATCGATAAATCCTGATCGCGACTGTCGGCGCGCAAAAACTGTCGTAACGTTCTGAAAAACCCAGATAAACGCTTGACCGACATGCGGCGTAATAAATAGCCCATGACCCGCGACATGATCAGACGACGCTCAAGAACGTAGCCAAGGCCCGCCGGAGCACGAGTACTTTGCCCGAGGACAAACCACTGACCGCTCGCATCGCGCACTAAATCATGCGCCAAAAAGCTGACCCAAGGGGTTTGTGGATTCAGTCCGTGGGCTTCGATCAGATAATCTGGATTGGCAAACAGTAAATCCGCTGGAATCGAACCATCCGCCAGTAAATGCCGTTCCCCGTAGATATCACTCAATAACGCTTCGAAAAACCGCATCCGCTGCGACAATCCGCGCGCTAAATGCTCAAAGGTCGACTCATTCATCAAATAGGGAACCACATCAAGTTGGCCCTGGCGGTTTTGATGATGCTTGGAAGTATGCGCCTGATAGGTCAGGCCATTCTCTTTGAGGCGACGCTCGACCTCTTCTGCCCAACGTGCCTGTTGATTACCCTCGTCATAGTCGAGCGCAGAAAACAAGGTGTCCCAAGCAGTATCGATGGTTTGCGAGGCAGTATCTGACATGAATTGTGATTAATGGCCAAAGAGACCAGAGTCTACCTCCTTGTTTCTCCAACCGGTAGTCAAACCCTCAACAGAGCGATCCCCGCAGTCCGCGCAACAACTCGAGTACCGCCTGGATTCTCGGAATCCGCTCAGTGGTGGGATGAAAGACTAAGAAGAATTCGCGACTCAATCGTAATTCCGGCAAGACCGCCACTAAGGGGGGGAGATCCTTTAATAAAAATTCATGCAACACCCCAATGCCAAGCCCTGAGCGTACGGCTTCGACTTGACCGATCGGTGAATAAATCGCGAGATTCGACTGCCAGTCATTCCAGACGGTTCGCGCGAGATTTAACCGTGCACTGAATAACAGATCTTCAACATAGCCGATCAAGCGATGCTCACCCAACGCATCAATCGAGCTAGGGACACCATATCGTTGACAATACTCGTCGCTCGCATAGAGCCCCAATCCATAGGTTCCTAGACTCTCAAACTGCAGACGAGATTCTTCTGGTCGGCCCACCATGACGGCAATATCGGCTTCGCGACGTGATAGGGAAAATCCCGGGGTTTGCGGCACAATCTCAACGACGACATCCGGATGCCGATCGAATAAACGTCCCAACTGCGGCGTCAGCACTTTCAGCGCGAAGCCTTCAGGGGCAGCAACACGGACCGTCCCGGAAACCGACATCCCCTTTCGTTCAAAAATGGAACCTGACGCCTCAATCTCGGCTTCTGCCCGTTCGAGATAATCAACCAATCGACTGCCTTCATCGGTTAACTGCATGCCTTTACTATGCCGAGTGAGCAACGTGGCCCCAACGCGTCGCTGTAATTGATTGAGATGTCGTGACAAAGTCATCACGGAAATCCCTAACTGCTCGGCGGCTTTACCCAACTGTCCGGCTCTGGCGACT
>QXYM01000053.1 GCA_009886945.1 Litorivicinus sp. | reverse complement strand
GGATCAATCGCGACCAGCGTCAGTTGGTCACCCACTTGGACATCGGGTAACTCTACAGCATCGTCGCCCTTACCACCGACAGGAAGAACGGCTTGATAACCGGGAAAGGTCGTGACCTTGCCTCGAGCCTTTAATCCATAACCATTGGCTTCCACTTTGATGGTGGTGGTTAAATATTCAGCTGGCGTCATTTGGCAAGCCAAGAATTGACGCCAAATCAGTTCGTACAGACGCTGTGCATCCCGTTCGACAGATGACAGATCGGTACTCTTTTTCCGAATATCGGAAGGACGAATCGCTTCATGCGCTTCCTGCGCATTTTCGCGATTAGCGTAATAGTTCGGTTTCTCTGGCAAATATCTGGCGTCGAACTCCGATTCAATCAGCGAGCGTGCTGCAAAGATGGCGTCATTCGATATGTAGGTCGAATCGGTTCGCATATAGGTGATGAGACCTGCCTCGTATAACCGTTGCGCAAGCACCATGGTCTTTTTCACACCAAACCCTAAGCGCTGGCTTGCCGCCTGCTGCAGGGTAGAGGTGATAAAGGGCGCAGAAGGACGTGTTTTTCCGGGCTTACTCTCACGCTCAACAACCTGATAGGTCGCACCGTCAAGCGCATCAGTCGCCGTCTTGGCCTGGTCGGCATTCACCGGTTTAAAGGCTTTACCCTGATATTCACTGACCTGAAAACGTGATTCACGGTTTTGGTGCGACAGATCTGTGAAGATTTCCCAGTACTCTTCAGGGACAAAAACCCGGATGGCCCGTTCGCGCTCGACAACCAATCGAACAGCCACCGACTGCACACGTCCAGCAGAAAGACCACGCGCAATTTTCGACCAAAGCAAAGGTGACACCATGTATCCAACCACTCGATCGAGGAAACGACGCGCTTGTTGAGCGTTGACTCGGTCAACATTCACCGTCGATGGTCGACTAAAGGCTGCCTCGATTGCCGACTTGGTGATTTCAGAAAACGTCACACGCTGGTACTTCGACGGATCACCGCCAATGGTTTCCTGTAGGTGCCAGGCAATCGCTTCTCCCTCACGATCCAAATCGGTCGCGAGATAAATATGGTCAGCATTGGTCGCCAGCTTTTTCAGCTCAGCAACCACCTTTTCTTTGCCTGGAAGGATTTGATATTGCGCCCGCCAACCGTGTTCAGGGTCAACTCCCATGCGCCGAATCAGTTGCTGCTTGGCTTTGTCTTCTTTCGAGAGGGTCGATGACTTCGTTGGTTTTTCAGCCGGAGCTGAACCTGAGGTTGGTAAATCGCGGATATGACCGACGCTCGACTTCACAACAAAGTCAGAACCGAGATACTTATTAATCGTCTTGGCTTTAGCCGGAGACTCTACAATGACCAGCGATTTTCCCATGGATTCTTTGAACACTCTCAATCAGTGATGTGGTTTAAGGGGTGCATTGAAAATTCAAAACACCGTTGAATGCAAGCATCTCTTTCTTTTTTAGCAATACGGGAGAACCTCAACAGACTCAAGCCCTGTTGCGAATAAAAATTATGAGCGGCGCGTGAGAAGGAGCAACAGCTGATCGAGGTATGGCTTGATCGCCTCAGGTTCAACGACTGCCTTGGCGTCATCGAGGGCCACCCAAACACTTCCTTGATCCGCACCCACGCCGACAATGTCTTGAGGTAGTGAATCAAGAAACACCGAAAAGTCCCCAGACAGTAAATCCCAACTCCGAGCATCAGGTGGCGACGCCCACGGCTCCTCTCGGTCTGGAATCCGCCACAATATCGCCGATCGCGGTTGTTGATCGGTCCAGACGAGGTATTGCGCCAACTGAATCCGATCGAGACGTTCTTTCGCCCAGTCATCGAGCGACAACATCCGAACCTTCATCCCCAATTGCAGAGCCTTCATTCGTCGTTCGCCTTGTCGACGCTCCATGGGTGAAGGAAGAATCCATGTCATCGATCCCACGATCGCGAGCAATCCAAGTACAATCCATAACCATGCCATTACCGAACAATTCCTTGACGTTAGATCAATCTGTGATTCCTCTCATTCTCGAGGCCTGCGAGCAGATCTTGCCTGAGCTTCGCATTGAGGGGGGAGCACCGGAGCCTTTTTATCAAGCACCAAAAGCGAGCCAGCCTGCAATCCTTTTTTTCAGAGAAGACTTTGTCAGAAGTCTTTTCCATGAACTCGCGCACTATTGTCTGGCCGGGCCTGCCAGGCGACAACTCGATGATTTCGGTTACTGGTATTCTCCTTGCGGACGAAGCGTCGACCAACAACTCTCGTTTGAACAGGTAGAAGCTCGACCCCAGGGATTAGAAAAACTGTTGTGCGAAATCTGGAGCATTCCATTTTCGCCAAGCCTTGATGATTTCTCAGGTAGACCACCCTCAGACACATTTATTGAGAATTTAGAAAACGGATACATAGAAATGGTAAACAATCCACCAGAAACACCCCGGTTGGTGTTGGAGGGCATGCGCCATTTTATTTCGACTCATCCCACTGCTTGCAGTCTTTTTGATCGGATGTCAGGGACCCACTCATTCTCTGAGTCCAGACCAAGACGATCTCGATCGAATCGCTGCGATTCTGAATCAGCCGACAGAACAACTCGGCAAGATCACAACCACTGAACCGGACCGGCCGGTTGTCGAATTAAGCGAGACGCGCATTCGCTTCGGTGATGCACTCGAACTCGGTGAATGTGGACTTCTGCCGCTGATCGCCGAGCGAAATTCGAGTTTGGGTCGTCAAAAACAAGAGTCGACCCGCCTCGTCTACGAATGGAAAGTGCAAGCCGGTTTAAACGCCTGTCATAGCCTCCAAGAATTCCAGTGGTATCAGGAGGCTGTGCAGTCCAAAACGCAGGATGTGGAAGCCTCGGTGATTGCACTTCTCATGCAAAGCGAAGAAGCCCAACGACTCCAATCAAAACTCTCTCGACCATTTGCGGGTTTAAATGAAAGTTCACAAGCGTATGCGCAGCGCAGTCAACCGATTGTCCGAACGCTGAGTCATGCATTAACAGGAGCGTCTGCACCCAGTTCTCGAGACGTCACCGAGTTTGAGAACGCGTTACACCACTGGAGTCAAACCCAGCATCATGGGACTCTTCGTCAAGCAATCACTGAGACCCTCGCTTGGCTGACGGTAGCGAATCGCATTCAAAGCCGAGCCATCAACGCCAATCGACTATGCCCGATGGGCACACCAACCAGTGAGGGCCAAATGATTAAAACCTTTGTCGAGAACTACTTCAGAAATCACTTACAGCCAAAGTGGTCTGCGGTCATGCGCTCATTGGATGGATTAGAACATCAATGGAAGCAACTCCCGTTGACACTCATCACGAACGAGGCGCTGATTGATGGATTACTGGAACTTCCCAGTGGGACTCGGCATCAACTGCGGATGTTGTTGTCGACACACATCCAACAGTGGCAGACCATTCTTCAAGACTGTGATTTAGCGCCTCGAGCGGAGACAATGAATTCATAACACCCATCCTGGGTTGCTTCAGACACCAACTGGTGGTGCATAAACCGACACATCGTTGGAATGTCGCGCAACGTCGAGGGATCCGTCGCCACTAATTTAATACAAACTCCCGCATCCACGTTGCGTAACGCATTTCGCAGCATCATCACCGGCTCAGGACACTTCAAACCGGTTGCATCAATGGTATCTGCGACTAATGGAGTGGGCGACTTTGGGTCAGACATACTTGCATCTCAATGGAATCCAGTGACTAATGATAAGGCTTTTTCAATAAGAACTGCATGGAGCTCAGCATGTCTAAGCGTATCGCACTCGTGACCGGTGGTACCGGTGGTATCGGAACCTCAATCTGCCAAGAATTGTTTACTCAAGGTTTCACAGTCGTTGCCGGATACAATTCCGGTGGTAATCATGACAAAGCCAAAGCCTGGCAAGATGAACAGCGCGCCGCTGGTTATGAATTTGATATTGCCTATGGTGATGTGTCCGATTCGGAATCTGCACGACAGTGCATCGAAGGAATCATGGAAAATCATGGCAACGTCCACTGTTTGGTGAATAACGCGGGGATTACCCGTGATTCGACATTCCGTAAAATGACACTGGAACAGTGGGACCAGGTCATGCATGCCAACCTCCGCTCAGTGTTTAATATGACTCGCCTCGTGATCAACGGGATGTTGGAAGAAAAATGGGGCCGCGTGATCAATATCAGTTCCGTTAACGGCCAAAAAGGTCAGTTCGGACAATCCAACTATGCTGCAGCGAAAGCGGGCATGCATGGTTTTACCAAATCCCTCGCTCAAGAGGTTGCATCGAAAGGCGTGACCGTCAACACCGTCAGCCCGGGATACATTATGACCGCAATGGTTGCTGCCATCGGTGATGAGATTTTAGAAAAAATCGCATCGACCATTCCAGTCGGCCGACTGGGTAATCCAGATGAAATTGCTTATGCAGTTGCATTCCTTGCCTCAGAAAGAGCAGCCTTCGTCACTGGTTCTAACCTGGCGATTAACGGCGGCCAACACATGTTCTAAACACCCTGTTCGGCAAGGAATTCTCCTTGCCGTCTTCCCTTTTGTTGCGACGCACAATAGACTATCGCCTTCCAATGAACGAGGACACGGACGTGAGCACTGAAAATCAGCAAGCACCCGAAAAATTATTTGAATCCATGAACTCAGAAAGTAAACGTCTGTTGCAGGGGTTGATGCGTGCTGAAGACACGGCCGATATCATGAAGAACCTGACTGATGTCTGGACTCAAATCGTCATGCAACCCTGGACCAATCCTCAGGGCTGGCTTGAGATGGTCACCAAGTATCAGCAAGATCATTTCAATTTGTGGACCGATTTCATGAGCGGAACCATGAATTTTGAGCCGCAGAAAGATCGTCGGTTTGACTCCGATGAGTGGTCCAATCTTCCGATCTTTGATTTCATTAAGCAGTCCTATCTGCTCACCGCCGATGTTCTCAACAAATCGACTGATGCCATTCCTGTCGAAGGAAAAGAAAAAGATAAGCTGAAGTTTTATACCCAGTATTTTATCGATGCGATGAGCCCATCCAACTTCGTCACACTCAATCCTGAGGTGCTCAAAGAAGCAATGGATACCAAGGGCCAAAGTCTGGTTGACGGTCTTCAGAATTTAATGGCCGACCTTGAAAAAGGTCGAATTACCATGACCGATGAATCGGCTTTCGTTTTAGGCGAAAACATCGGTGTATCCGAAGGCTCTGTGGTTTTTAGAAACCATTTGTTCGAACTCATCCAATACAAGCCGACAACCGAAACAGTCCATCAGCGCCCACTGCTGATCGTCCCACCTTGCATCAACAAATTTTACATTCTTGATCTGCAACCCCAGAACTCTTATGTCAAATGGTGCGTCGATCAAGGCAACACAGTGTTTTTGATTTCGTGGGCGAACACCACACCAGAATACAGTCAGATCGGCTGGGACGATTACGTTCAAGATGGCATTTTTGAAGCAACACGCGTGGTCAAAGACATCACTGGCGAAAAGAAGATGAATGCTGTGGCCTGGTGTATTGGCGGCACGATCCTCGGTTCTGCGCTCGGCGTCATGCAAAAGAAGCGTGATGCCAGTATCGGCTCAGCCACCTTCCTGACGACTTTGCTCGACTTTTCAGATCCAGGAGACCTTGGTGTCTTCCTCGATCAAGAAGATGTGGACATGCGTGCAGCGCAAGTCTCGAAAGATGGCGTGATGTCCGGTAAAAGTCTCGCCCTTGGTTTTAACATGCTTCGGTCCAACGACTTAATTTGGTCCTATGTCGTGAACAACTACCTCAAAGGAAAGACTCCTCCTCCATTTGATTTACTGTATTGGAACTCTGATCCCACCAACTTACCTGCTGCCATGTACAACACCTATATTCGTGAGATGTATGTCAACAACAACCTGGCAAAATCCGGTGGGTTCACTTGTTGCGGGAAATCGGTTGAATTAGAGAAGATCAAGACCCCGTCATACTTCCTATCAGCCATCGAGGATCACATCGCACCCTGGAAAACAACCTTCCTTGGCACTGAACTCATGGGTGGTCCAGTGGAATTTGTGCTTGGTGGTTCTGGACATATTGCAGGAGTCATCAATCCCCCTGCGAAAAATAAGCGAAACTTCTGGAGCGATGGTGAACTCGGACAAGGGGCCGACCATTGGCTGGAAACGGCAACTGATCATCCAGGGTCATGGTGGTCGCACTGGCATGAATGGTTGGACCAACAGGATTCCAAACAGGTTCCTGCACGTGAAATCGGTAGCCATTCGGAATATCAAGAAATCGTTCCTGCTCCGGGCGACTACGTCCGCGTTCGAATCTGATCGAACCCCGAAACAAAAAAAACCCCGGCTGATCACTCAGCCGGGGTTTTTTGATGCGTGTCGATTACTTCTGAAATGACTTGGCCATTTCTTCAGCATTCTTTTTCATCACGCTCAGTGCTTCTTCGCTGACTTGAGTCCATGACGACGCCTGCTTCTTGGCAAGCTCCGCCATTTTCTCCTGATACTTCTGAAGGAAATTTTTGTGAACCTCCATCAATTCAGGCACAGATTCACAGTTACAGACAGCCCGAGCTTCTTCGAGAGCATCAGTCATCAGTTCTGTTGACAACTGAGTCTGTTCTTCGGCCAGTGATTCAAGCATTGAGCGCTGAAGTTCCAGTAAATGCGTCATTGGCTTCATGGCTTGTTCAAACGCGTCAAGCGTCATCATCGACTGCATTGACTTCATCATGGCTTCGTTCTGTTTTAGGAGTTGATCAAACACGTCTAGGTCCTCTATTCATTGGTGCATTGCAATATGCGGACCCTACGTTGCAGTGCACAAAAAATCAAGCGTTGTTCAGTAGTGATTAGTCGTAGATGAAGTCCCACAAACTTCGGGGCATCTGATAGCATTTGGGAGCTTTTTGACAACAGGATCATCAGACCATGACCGCCCTTTGGACTCCGACCACAGATCGTATCGCGCAAGCGGGGATCACTGATTTGATGGCGTATTTCAACGCAAAGCTCGGTCGCTCGATGCATGATTATTCAGGACTACACAAATTTAGCGTGCATGAACCCGAATCTTTTTGGGATGGCGTTTGGGACCATGCAAAGTTTATTGGAGAAAAAAAGGGCCCATCGCTCACTGAGCGTCATGCCATGCCAGGAGCTCAGTTTTATCCAGAATCAACCTTAAATTTTGCAGAGAATTGTCTCGCTCATGATGCGCCAGACGATATGATCGCGGTGATCTCGTACACCGAAAAGGGAGAGCGCTCTGCAATCACCTGGGGTGATCTCAGACAGCAAGTCGCCAACGTCAGACACCGATTACAATCCCTTGGCGTACGATCCGAAGACGTCGTCGCAGGCTTTGTCAGTAACGGTGTTGAAGCGATCATCGCGTCGCTTGCAACCTTATCACTCGGCGCCATCTGGACCAGTTGCTCTCCAGATTTCGGGATTCAAGGGGTTCTTGACCGGTTCGGACAAACCAAACCCAAGGTGCTGATTGCTGCACACACCACCTGCTACAACAACAAAGCGATTGACCTCAGCGAACGCGTCAACGGGCTGTTGGTCGAACTTCCCTCGGTCACGGCTGCGATGATTTTCCCAGGTGCTTGCCCTGATGTGATCTCGCGCCCAATTCAACGGCCCGGCTGTGAGGTTGTCGAGTTCGATCGTGCAATCACAGGTGAGCATGACCTGACATTTGAACCCACGGCCTTTAACCATCCAGGATTTATCCTCTACAGCTCAGGCACTACTGGCGTTCCAAAATGCATCGTGCACAGTCAAGGCGGTGCACTGATTCAGTTGGTCAAAGAACACAGATACCACGTCGATATCAAACCATTTGATCGGGTGTTTTACTACACCACCTGTGGCTGGATGATGTGGAACTGGCTCCTTGGATCTCTGGCATCACAAGCCACCATTGTGACCTATGACGGATCCCCCTTTGTGCGGGGCGCGAAAACATTATGGACCCTCTGTGAGCAAGATGACTGGCATGTCTTTGGAACCAGTGCAAAATATATCGCAGCACTTGATAAACATCGTTATCAACCGGCTCAACAGCACACTCTGACGTCCCTCAAAGCGATCTTATCGACCGGCTCACCCTTAGCGCACGAATCCTTTGATTACGTCTATCGAGACATCAAAGACGATGTACTGCTCGGCTCCATTTCCGGTGGGACTGATATCGTGTCTTGTTTCTGTCTGTGTTGCCCAATTCGACCCGTCTACCGTGGCGAACTGCAGTGCGCGGGGCTTGGACTTGCCGTCGATGTGGTGAACGAAGATGGGCAGTCAGTGATTGGCGAAAAAGGCGAGTTGGTCTGCCGTCAGCCGTTTCCTGTGATGCCACTGCGCTTTTTTGGCGACACCGATGGTGTCAAATACCGAGCCGCTTACTTCGAACATTTTCAAGGCATGTGGGCGCACGGTGATTTTGCCGAACGAACCGAGCGTGATGGATTCATTATCTACGGGCGGGCGGATGCAACGCTCAATCCGGGCGGTGTTCGTATCGGGACTGCCGAGATCTACCGGCAGGTCGAAGCCATTCCCGAGGTTCTTGAATCGCTCGCAATCGGTCAACAGGTCGGCGAGGATGTTCGGGTGGTGTTATTTGTTGTGCTCCGCGATACGCTGGCGCTGACGGATGATCTTCGCAACGCCATCAAAGCCCAAATTAAGGACAACACCACACCACGCCACGTTCCAGAGGTGATTGTGCAGGTTCCTGACCTCCCAAGGACGGTAAGTGGTAAGATTGTCGAACTGGCCGTGCGAAATGTGGTGCATGGCGAACCGGTTAAGAACATCGAGGCATTAGCGAATCCAGATGCGTTGGACTATTTCAAAGATCACCCAGACGTTCGCCTTTAGCGTTTTTGTTGTTGTTTTGACGCTCGGGTTCACGAACACGAGTGCAGCGAATCCGGCCGACGTTCGCGTCTTGGTCGACGTATCGGGGTCGATGAAAAAAGCCGACCCCAAAGCAGTACGAGGGCCAGCGACAGCGTTGTTAGCGGCGCTCCTCCCAGATCAGTCACAAGGCGGCATTTGGTTATTTGGTTCCGATGTTCGCGAGCTGGTTCCTTACGGGCCTGTTGATGCACGCTGGGATGCTTTAGGCCAGCCGATTGAGGCATCTATTGGCTCAACCGATCGCTTCACCCACATGGAAAGCGCGTTGAGAACCGGAATCACAGCCGGTGGACAAAGTCCAGCAGGTGCTTGCCATGTCATTTTGATCACTGACGGCATTGTCGATGTCCAAGGTGGCCAAGACGCCTCGAGTGCGTCACGCGATCGAATTTTAAAAACGGTTCTACCGGATGCGGTCGACAAAGCCTGCCGAATCCACACGATTGCGCTTTCCGACAAGGCAGACCTCCCTTTACTCCGACAGATGGCCATTCAAACCAATGGCCTTTTTACGCTGCTCAAACAACCTGGTGATTTAATTCCAGTGATGCTTGATGCGCTCGAGCTCGCGCTTCGCTCACAACAACTACCCATCTCAGAACAACAGATCAACATCGACTCTGATATCCGACAAGTGCGTCTGATTCGACTCGATAGCCGATCAGCCATTGAATTGCGGTCAGACTCGACCGTGGTGAATGCTGACAGCCAGTTACCAGGGATCACGTATTACAGTGGCACCGGTTATCAGACCCTGATTTGGTCAAATCCCATTGCTGGACGCTACAGTCTGTCACCAGAATTCGGTGCTTCTGACCGGGTGTTAATTGATTCTCATGTACGCCTTGAACTGGCCGAGCTTCCACCCACGATCAGCGCCGATCAAACGCTTGGCCTCAGTGCGTCACTACAGAATTCCGATGGAGTCTTATCTGCTCCAAGTCGCGAATATCGCGTTGCGTTCGGGGAGCGGATCGATCCGATCCGATCAGTAGGTGATCAGCTATCATTACAAATCGATAGTCCCCCGATGGGTCGCTCCATTTTGACCATTCAAAGCTTCGACCAGCGGTATGAGCGTCAAGTGCAGCGTGCATTTGAAGTCCTTGTTGCACAACCCGCCTTAGAAATTGCAACCAATACCGCCCAGGGTGTTGGGCAGGTGTCATCCACGATCCAAGGAGAGTCATCGACTCCTTCTGCATCGAAAGATTCAACAGCGAAGACGAGTCGTCTCCTGCCGGAATCGATCACCAAGTTATTACCAGAATCGATACAGAATTTGCTACCAGAGCCGGTGACCAACCAGCGACCTGAAGACACCCCTAACTGGCCTTTATGGCAACTCATTGTGAGCGCTCTTGGAGCGATTGCCGTGGTTGCATTGGTCATTGGATTAGTCCTTCGCCCCAAACATCGATTGCCGGAATAATTCATGTTCGATCTCATTTTTGGTCTTGGTAATATTCTTTGCGTGCTCGCCGTCTGTGGGTTGCCGATTGGCTTAATCAATCCGATTTTTCTCAAACAAAAAAGCCGAGCAGACGTCTTTAAAGTTCTAGGCTCTCTATTTTTACTCGGCTTTGTGATGGTGGCCGTTGGCCAGTATTACGGTAGCCCACAACTCTAACCAACGAATCCATCTAGCGAACCTATGGTAATCAATTTCATCGGTGACATTCATGGCTATGCAACGGAGCTCAAACGCTTGTTGTCCGTTCTCGGCTATCGAAAATCGTCGACAACTGGATGGTTGGTCGGCGATGGACAGTTGGTTTTTCTTGGTGATCTGATTGATCGTGGGCCCGAACAGAAAGAAACCGTGGATATCGTCAGAGAACTCTGTGAGCTCGGGCACGCAATCTGTTTAACCGGAAACCATGAGTTCAACGCCGTCGGCTTTGTCACAGAACGGGTCGATGAACCTGGACAATACGTTCGCAGTCATACCGATAACCATATCCGCCAGCATCAAGGGTTTCTTGATGCCTATGCTCATGATGCACAGGGGTATCGAGAGACTCTGGCTTGGTTTTCCACGCTACCACTGTGGTTTGATCACGGGCCAGCTCGAGCAGTGCATGCGTGCTGGGATCCATCAGCGCAGCGTGACCTATCTTCACTGCTCAACGACGATCACAGCCCGAGAGGCAGCTCTTTTTACGAACAGACAGGGATTCAGGGCTCTAGGCCTTGGGAAGCCCGTGAAACGCTTCTCAATGGCTTAGAAGCGCGATTACCTGATGATGTGTCCTTTGAGGATTATTACGGGATTCGACGACGCCGGATTCGAGTGAACTGGTGGGAGCCAGAACAAACCACTTTTCGCGAGGCTGCGGTGATCGACGACTCGCAACGAGAGATCATTCCCGACCTACCCATGCCCGAAGGTGCTCCGGCATACCATGGTCCGCTGTGCTTTTTTGGTCACTACTGGATGCGGGGAACACCCCGGATCCATCACCCCCAAGCCATTTGTCTCGATTACAGCATCGCACTTGATGATGGCGTGCTCTGCGCCTATCAATTCCGAGGAGAGACCGAGGCCCGTCAAGAGCATCTCGTTTGGGTGGATCGATCATGACAATTCAGTGACATTTTGATGAAAAAAGATCACCAATAATTTGGTCATAATTCGCAAATACACTCGGAAAAAACCGGGAGACTTTGCGAGTGTCAGATCCAGTTGTTATTCATCCAGAACTAGCACCAGAAACTCATTCAACGCTCACCTCCGACGCATTTCACAAACGTCGGCGATTCCATAACCCACCAGGTAGTCCGCAAGCCACAGGCAATTTCAGGGACTTTTGGGGATATGTCTTTCGCCAGGCCTTCAGACGCCTGCCCACAGAGTGGCCACGGCATCATGCAGTACCTCCTGAAGTCGCTAAGCAGCAACTGGAATCCAGTGGCTTTCATTCCATTACTTGGTTAGGCCATGCAGCTTTTGTGTTGAATCTCGGCGGAAGACGCATTGTTATCGATCCTTTTCTTGCTCATCGCGCAAGTCCCTTGAGCTTTGCCGGTCCTCGCCGATTCATTCCTTCCCCTCTTGGGATCCAAGAGCTCGGCCCGATTGATACGTTGGTGATCTCACACAACCACTACGATCATTTGTGTTGGCACACGCTCAAACAACTGCCGAATCGTCAAACTATTGAGGTGATCTGTCCGACGGGCTTGATGCCATGGTTTCAAAAGCGGGGGTTTCGCTGCGTCAAAGAGCTCGGTTGGCACCATTCAACCCATGCCGGGGACGTTCAAGTGACTGCGTTACCAGCAATTCATCATTCAAGACGCGGTCTATTCGACGCCAATACGTCTCTGTGGGCTGCATTTCTTTTCGAATACCAAGGATTTAAGTTGTACTTCGGCGGAGATTCCGCCATGGGACCTGTCTTCCGCCAGACCGGACACAAGTATGGTCCGATTGATCTCGCATTGATCGGAATCGGCGCCTATTCACCACGCAAACTGTTACGTTCCGTGCACGCGTCGCCGGAGGAAGCCGTGGAAATGGCTAAGGCCATTGGTGCTAAAGCCATTCTTGGGATGCACTGGGGAACCATCGAATTATCAGAAGAGGAAGCCTTTGAGCCGGCACGTCGTTTCACTGATGCCGCGTCCAGAGAGGGCTACGCTGAGAACGATATTTGGTTACCATCCATTGGTGAGACGATCGCTCTGGATGTTGTTGAAGTCGAGTGTGAACTCAGAGCAACGGGCACCTAAGTGCCCGGCGCTTCGATTGACGAGATTAGTCGATCAGCTTCAGTGTTTTGACTGACACTTTGCCATTACGGCCTTCTGCCAAATCAAATTCGACACGTTGGTTATCTTCCAAACGATCGATTCCACTTTCTTTCACGGCTGTGATGTGAACAAATGCATCATCACCACCCGCATCAGGAACAATGAAGCCAAAACCTTTGGTCTCGTTAAACCATTTTACTTTACCAGTTTGCATGCGTTTTCCTTCGCAACTGCACAGATGCCCGAAAGTCCGTGCGTTTCACTTAAAATGCCAGTCAGTGTTGCGGTAAGGCGGACACATGCTAAGCACACGAGCTCTTATAGCGTCGCAGGTTCTCAGGTAATGTCAATGACGAATCGATGACAATCTGATGATCATCAGCAGTCGATTACAGCCATCGGCGAACCAAAAGCGCATATTGCGCGTATTGCTCTCCGAACTTGCGATGGAGGATGCGTTCTTCCGGAAGGATCTGAAAGCGCGTCAAAAACCAGATGACCAAGATCAGGCCAATCGGGCTCAAAAGCGTCGGGTCGTACAGGTAATACGCCGCCAGCAACAACACCAATCCGAAATACATCGGATTCCTGGAAAAGCGATACACACCATGAGTGACGAGGGTCGTTGTCTCATCTGGGCTCCATGGATGCACGGTCGTTCGGCCGCGAAAGCACCCGATCAAACCACCAACACCCAACATGCCAGACACCACAATCAGTGAAATAATCAGTATCCAAGGGGGATCAAAGGGAACTTGACCCCAGTCTCGACCAAGACGATTCAATAGCCCTGCAAAGACAATGACAACCGGTGGCGGGATTTTCAGTTCAAGACGGGAAAACAAGCGTTCTAACATCATCGGTTCCGACTTGGTCGGGACGGCAGGATTTGAACCTGCGACCCCTTGCACCCCATGCAAGTGCGCTACCAGGCTGCGCCACGCCCCGAGAGCGGCAGAGTATACAGCGTCTTAGTCAGACAGCAACCGGCGAACTTGTTCCAGCTCGCGGATCACTTCACGAAGCGCCATCCCTTTTGAATCATCTTGAGTGGCTTCGACGCGAGCCTCATCTTCTTCAGCAATGCGATGCTTAGCCCCTGACAAGGTAAATCCTTGCTGATGCACCAGCGCACGGATCCGTCGAATCATGATGAGGTCTTGATAGCGATAGTAGCGCCGATTGCCTCGACGCTTATCAGGTTTGAGCTGCTCGAACTCTTGTTCCCAATATCTTAAAACGTGCGGTTTGACTCCGCACAATCGACTGGCTTCTCCGATCGTGAAATACACCCGATCCGGGATCTGGGGGAGATCATCGTCGAAGAGATCCACAATGCTCACTCGTCATCCAATGGATGATAAATCTCGACTTGTGCACGAAGCTTCTGACCGGCACGGAAGGTGACCACTCGGCGTGCACTCACAGGAACTTCTTCTCCAGTCTTTGGATTTCGACCAGGCCGCTCATTCTTATCGCGAAGCTCAAAATTACCAAAGCCAGACAAACGGACGGGATCTCCAGCAATCAGCGAATCACTCAATTCATCAAACAGAATTTCAACCATCTCTTTGGCTTCGCGCTTATTCAGTCCAACCACATCATTCAAGTGCTCAGATAAATCCGCTTTTGTTAAGGCTGCCACTGTGTTTATCCTCGTAACTCTGCGCCAGTCTGCTCGCCAAGTGTGCGAACAACCTGATCAACCATCTCTTGAATCGCGACATCATCCAGCGTCTTTTCTGGATCCTGTAAGCTCAGCGAGAGCGCTAAGCTCTGACATCCCTCTGGAACACCAGTTCCGCGATACACATCAAATAACTCCACAGATTGAATGCGCGAATCACCAAGACTCTCAACTGCATCAACGATCTGTTGCCACGCGATGCTGTCGTCAACCACAACAGCCAAATCACGAAGCACTCTAGGATAACGCGAAATTGCTTTAAAAGCAGTAACTTGTCCGCTAAGGAGTGGTGACAGATTCAAATCAGCCAAAAATAACGGCTTGGGTAAATCCAGTTCTCGAGCAAGCCTCGGATGCAGCCGACCAACGATACCAATGCTCTGACCATTAATGCTCACGCGTGCCGTCTGACCCGGAGCAAGAGCAGGATGTTCACCCGACGACCAACTCAAGCTGCCACCGCCATTCACCATCCCCAGACCGTCAACAATGCCTTTTAGATCAAAAAAGTCGACTAAGCGATCACCACTGAAATGCAATGGTGCTTGCTGACCGTAAAGAGCGATCCCGAGCCGTTCCGATTGATCCAATTGATCACCTGAGGACACAAAGCACTGTCCTGTTTCGAAGACACGGACACGCGGTGCCTGCCGATTGACATTGTGTCGAACCGCTTCGACGAGTCCTGGCATGAGCGAACGACGCATCTCTGCGAGATTCGACGCAATCGGGTTAGCCAACCGTACACCCTGTACACCATCGCCCAAGAGTGCCTGCATTGCTGGATCAACAAATGAGTAGGTCACCGCCTCCTGAACATCCTGATCCACTAAATAGTGCTTCAGGCGCATCAGTGGCGTCTCTGCCTCGGGTACAGCCGCCATCGTCAATGCTTGTGCCGGTAATGAGGTTGGAAGATTGTTGTAGCCATAAATTCGCGCAATCTCTTCAATCAAATCTTGCTCAATGGCGATATCAAACCGCCAGCTCGGCGCAACACAACGAAATCCGTCGCTCGTCACATCAACGTCAAAGCCAAGCGCTTGCAACATCTGCTGAATCGTCTCCGACGCCAACTCGATCTTCAATTGTTGTTTGATCCGCGCATGGGTCAGTGTCACGACCTGCAATGTCGGTAATGCTTGTTCGTTATCCGTGATCATCACAGGACCTGGAACCCCACCGCAGATGTCGAGAATCAATGCCGTTGCACGTTGACAAGCGCGCTCAGCCAACTGCCAATCCACGCCACGCTCAAAGCGCGCCGACGCATCGGTATGCAAGCCATAACGACGGGCTTTACCCGCGATCGTAATGGGATCGAAATATGCGCTTTCTAAAAAGACTGTGGTGGTACGTTCAGAAATACCGGAATGTTCCCCACCCATAATCCCAGCAAGTGCCAATGCTTTTTCCTGGTCGGCAATCACCAAGACATCGTCACTCAATGTCAGCGTCTTACCATCCAACAGCACTAACTGCTCACCTGGATGAGCCATCCGCACATCGATTTCACCCACCAGTTGATCGCGGTCAAAGGCATGCATCGGTTGACCCAGTTCGAGCATCACATAGTTCGTGATATCGACAATGGCATCGATCGATCGAATACCACTGCGACGGAGCCGCTCGACCATCCACATCGGAGTGGGCTTGGTCACATCCACATGTTCAATCACACGACCGACATAACAAGGACAACCCTCAGGAGCGGACAAATGCACATCATGGGTCTCATCCGATTCAGGATCCACCGCCTCACAATCCACGGTTCGAACTGTCGTCTGACTCAAGACTCCAAGTTCCCGCGCGAGACCTGTGATCGATAAACAATCACCGCGATTCGGTGTCAAATCCACCTCGACCACATGATCGGGAAGCGACAGTAAATCGGCAACATCCGATCCGGTCACCACATGATCAGGTAACTCCATCAGACCATCGCGTTCATCAGAGAGCCCAAGTTCGTCTGCCCCACACAGCATGCCATGCGAATCAACACCACGTAATTTCGCTTGTTGAATCCTGAAGTCGTCTCCGATCACCGCGCCGACTCGCGCGAAAGGAACTTTGAGACCAGCACGGACATTCGTCGCGCCGCACACCACCTGATAGGTCGACTCACCGTCTGTGACCTCACACACGTTTAATTTGTCGGCATCGGGATGCTGTGTCACTGATAACACCTCACCAACCACCACATGGGTCCACGGCTTGGACGCAGGTTCGACTCCATCCACTTCAAGACCGGCCATGGTCAAACGACGAACAATGTCATCGATTGATAAGTCGGTTGGGCATAGGCTTTTCAGCCAAGAGATACTTGCTTTCATGACTATCCGTGAAACTGATTGAGAAATTGCAGATCATTTTCGTAGAACAGGCGCAAATCGCCGATGCCATAACGAAGCATCGCTAGTCGCTCAACGCCCATACCAAATGCGAACCCTGTATACATGGTTGTATCAACGCCGGTCTGCTCGAACACCTTGGGATGCACCATGCCGCATCCCATGACCTCAAGCCAACCGGTCTGCGAGCACACTCGACATCCTGAGCCTTCGCACATCACGCACTGAACATCGACTTCAGCAGATGGCTCGGTAAAGGGGAAATAACTCGGACGAAAACGAACGTCCAGATCCGCTTCGAAAAACCGATTCAAGAAGGTGATGATTGTTCCCTTGAGATCCGCAAAACTAATATCACGATCAACCACCAATCCTTCAATCTGATGGAACATCGGAGTATGGGTGAGATCACTATCGCAACGATACACACGACCCGGTGCGACAATCCGAATCGGAGGCTCTTCGTTCACCATGGTGCGGATTTGTACTGGAGATGTGTGGGTTCTCAACACACGTCCATCATCGAAATAGAAGGTATCGTGCATCGCACGTGCGGGATGGTGCGAGGGAATATTCAGGGCTTCAAAGTTATGCCAGTCATCCTCGATTTCAGGGCCGGTCGCCACGGTATAGCCGAGAGACGCAAACAGTCGATTCAGTCGATCCAAAGTTCGGGTCACTGGATGCAGCCCTGCCACCTCCTGTGGGCGGCCTGGCATGGTCACGTCAATCGCGTCACGCATTAAGCTCTGTGTTTCTGCGTCACGCTCGAGGGCATCTTTCTTGGCCTCCAGTGACGCCGTCACACGATCACGCACCGCGTTAATTTTGGCACCTGCTTCAGGTCGCTCCTCAGCAGATAATTGACCCAATGTTTTCATCTGCGCACTGATCAATCCCTTTTTACCCAGGAATTTCACACGAACTTCGTCAAGATGCGCCAGTGAATCCGCTGATTCAATTAACGCCAAAGCCTCTTCTTGAATACTCTGTAAATTGTCCATTTGGAGTCCAACAGCATAAAAAAGGCCGCGAGGAGAATGTCCAGGCGGCCTTCCCTTCAGTCACCCTGAAGGTTTGAAATTAAGCGTTCGCCTGCTCGAGCGCTTGCTTTGCTTGCTCTGCGAGTGCAGCAAAGGCAATCTTCTCGTTCATCGCAAGATCTGCGAGTACACGGCGATCCATTTCAATATTGGCCTTTTTCAGACCATCAATGAAACGGCTGTAGCTCAAACCACATTCGCGCGCACCTGCATTGATACGAGCGATCCAGAGTGCACGGAACTGACGCTTTCTTTGGCGACGGTCACGATACGCATACTGGCCTGCTTTGATAACAGCTTGTTTAGCAACACGAAACACACGAGAGCGGGCACCGTAGTATCCTTTCGCTTGCTTCAGAATTTTTTTGTGACTAGCACGTGCGGTGACACCGCGTTTGACTCTTGGCATGGGTCTCTCCTTTTACCGTGAACCAGGAAGCATGCGATGGATCAGCTTGATATCTGAAGCTGCTACCATCAACGTCCCGCGTAAATGACGCTTACGCTTGGTGCTTTTCTTGGTCAAAATGTGGCTACGGAAAGACTGTTTGTGCTTGAAGCCCTTGGCAGTCCGCTTAAAGCGCTTTAGAGCGCCTGAGTTACTTTTGAGTTTTGGCATATTTCCTTTTCACTCCGCATTAGAGCTGATTGCTCTCACTTTTTCTTCGGCGCGATGACCATGATCATTTGACGGCCCTCTAATTTAGGGCGCGCTTCAACAACTCCATGCTCTTCGAGGTCCTTTTCCAAGCGCTCGAGCATTTGCATGCCGAGTTCTTGGTGGGCCATTTCACGACCGCGGAACCGGATGGTTACCTTGGCCTTATCGCCGTCCTCTAGGAAACGCACCAGGTTGCGCAGTTTGACCTGGTAGTCTCCAATGTCCGTACCCGGACGAAACTTAATTTCTTTAACCTGCAGTTGGTGCTGCTTCTTCTTCGCAGCCGCCTTTGCTTTCTTCTCTTCGTACAACCGTTTGCCAAAATCCATGATTTTCGCAACCGGAGGATCTGAGGACTCCGCAATCAACACAAGATCAAGATCATTCTCACGAGCGGCAACCAGTGCATCATTCGTGTTAACAACACCGATTTGTTCACCTGTTGGTCCGATCAAACGCACCTGCGGCGCCCGAATTTCTTCATTGATCAGTGTGCGCTTTTCACCCGGCGCACCTTTGGGTTGTGCTCTTCTGATTACTCTGTCTCCGACTCAATACCGAAACGACCACGCAACCCAATATCCTTGTGAAGCTTGTCAGCAAAGGCGTCTACGCTCATTGCACCTAAGTCTTCACCGGAACGGGTCCGCACAGCCACCTGCTGGTTTTCCACTTCTTTATCACCGATCACGAGTAAATACGGGACCCGTTGTAAAGTGTGGTGGCGGATTTTATAGCCGATCTTCTCATTGCGCAAATCGGATTTCACGCGAAGACCTTGAGCGACAAGCATTTTTTCCACTTTTTTCGCATATTCATGCTGTGAATCCGTGATTGTCATCACCACTGCTTGCGTTGGAGACAACCACGGCGGCAACAAACCCGCGGTATTTTCGAGCAAAATGCCAACAAAACGCTCCAAGCTTCCAAGAATTGCACGATGCAACATCACGGGGATTTGTTTCGACCCATCTTCTGCGACATATTCGGCGCCTAGACGGCCTGGCATCGAAAAATCGACCTGCATCGTGCCGCATTGCCAAACACGACCTAAACAATCTTTCAAAGAATATTCGATTTTCGGACCATAAAACGCTCCTTCGCCAGGCAGCTCTTCCCAGGCAACACCGAGCTCATCCAAGGCATTCGATAATGCACTTTCCGCCTTATCCCAGGTGGCATCGTCACCCACACGCTTGTCAGGGCGGGTTGAGATGCGAACGATCATGTCATCAAAGCCCATGTCGTAATAGACCTCAGTGAGTAACTGATTGAAGGTCTTCACTTCTTGGGTAATTTGGTCTTCAGTACAGAAAATATGCGCATCATCTTGCACAAAGTTACGGACCCGCATCAATCCATGCAACGAACCCGACGGCTCATTACGATGGCAAGAACCAAATTCAGCAAGTCGAATCGGTAACTCGCGATACGATGTAATTTTTTTGTTGTAGATCTGCACATGACAGGGGCAATTCATCGGCTTGACCGCATAATCGCGATGCTCGCTCGACGTCACGAACATATTTTCCTGATATTTGTCCCAATGCCCTGAGGCTTCCCACAAACGCTGATCGACCAGTTGCGGAGTTCGAATCTCTTGATACCCAGAATGCTCGAGTCGATCACGAATGTAGTCTTCTAATACGCGATAGACTGTCCACCCATTGGGATGCCAGAAGACCATGCCTGGGGCTTCTTCCTGCAAATGAAACAAGTCAAGGGTCTTCGCAAGATTTCGATGGTCGCGTTTAGCCGCTTCTTCCAAAAACTTCAGATGCGCTTCAAGATCTTGCTTCGATGTAAATGCGATCCCGTAAATACGCTGCAGTTGCTTGTTATTGACGTTACCTCGCCAATAAGCACCAGTGACGTTCGTCAATTTAAAGTGTCTTAGGAAACGCGTATTCGGGACGTGCGGACCACGACACATATCCACATATTCTTCGTGGTGATAAAGCCCAACAGGGTGCCCGTCATCAGGAATGTCTTGATGGATAATCTCAAGCTTGTAAGGTTCATCGCGCGCGGTGAATTCAGCGATGGCCTCGTCACGAGACGCCCATTGCTTGACCACTGGATAGTCTGTTTTCACGAGCTCCTGAATCCGTTTCTCAAGCGCCTCGATATCCTCAGGTGTCAGCTGACGCTCGTAATCGACATCGTAGTAAAAACCATGCTCAATCACAGGCCCAATGGCCATCTTTATCCCCGGAAACAACTGCTGACCTGCGTGACCGACCAAGTGTGCAAAGGAGTGACGAATCACTTCCAAACCTTCGGGGTCCTTCGCGGTAATGAGGGAGACATTCGCGTCATGGTTGATGATGTCAGAGGCGTCTTTAAGCTCACCGTCGACCCGCCCACAAATCGTCGCCTTGGCTAATCCAGGCCCAATCGAGTGAGCAACATCAATCAGAGAAACAGGATCATCAAACTCACGCTTGGATCCATCAGGAAGGGTAATTACCGGCATTTCCAACTCCAATCTGGCGACCCGTACCAAGGGCCTTCCAATATGGTTGTATTTGGTAGGCGCGATTGGAATCGAACCAACGACCTCCACCATGTCAAGGTGGCGCTCTAACCAACTGAGCTACGCGCCTGAAGAGCGGCGGATTATACAGCCTTCATTGTCGAAGTAAAGTAGCGACCTAAAGACTGTAGTAATGTCGGAACCACTCAACAAACTGAGGGATTCCTTCCTCGACCGTGACTCGCGGCGCATAGCCAATCGCGGCCTTCAATGCCGACACATCAGCATGGGTTGCAATCACATCACCAGGCTGCATCGGTAACGATTCCACTTGGGCTTTTTGGCCACAGGCCTGTTCAATCAGCTCGAGATATCGCACCAAATCAATCGGGCGATCCGATCCGATGTTATACACTCGCCAAGGGACATTCGATGTTCCTGGATTGGGCGTCAACGGATCATACGCAGGATCTGGGGTCGCGATTTGATCAAGTGTTCCGATCACGCCATCCACGATATCTGAAATAAACGTGAAATCGCGCTTGTGATGCCCCCCGTTAAACAACTGCACCGTACCACCTGTCAAAATCGCACGCGTAAATTTAAACAAGGCCATATCAGGCCGGCCCCATGGTCCGTAGACCGTAAAGAAGCGTAAGCCCGTGGTCGGTAGGCCAAACAAGTGACTGTAGGTATGCGCCATCAACTCGTTTGCCTTCTTGCTCGCAGCATACAAGCTCACCGGATGATCGACCGAATCCTCAACACGAAATGGCAGGGACTCATTCGCTCCATACACAGAGCTCGAGGACGCATAAACCAAATGATCCACCTGATGATGCCGGCAGCACTCGAGAATGTTCATAAAGCCCACAAGATTCGCATCGACATAAGCGTGCGGATTCTCGAGGGAATAACGCACACCGGCTTGCGCCGCCAAGTGCACCACCCGATCGATTTGATGGGCCTTAAACAGCGCCTCGAGCGCATCCCGGTCCTCAACGCTCGCGCGGACCTCGGTGTACCCATCACGCTCCAGGAGCCGCTGCCCACGCGCGTCTTTCAATGAGACTTCGTAATAGTCGTTGTAATTATCCAAACCGACGACGTCATCGCCTCGGTCAAGAAGACGGTGACTAACTGTCGAGCCGATAAATCCGGCCGAGCCGGTTACTAACACACGCATACATTAACTCTTCAATAAAACTCGAGCTGATCCAATCAGCGCCCAAACGATCAATGCTGAAACCAACAACAAAACCACCAATCCTGCACCCATCAGAATATCGCGTTCGAGCAAGATGCTATAGGTCGCAAGTCCTGTACTCAATGCGGCCATCGGAAATCCAAAGGCCCAATTTGCCGGGACAAAGGGCCTCGAGATCACTCGCAGCAGCATTGGTATGAGCGTCAGTAATAAAAAGAAAGCAACGGATAACATCACTGCACCAGGAACCACGCTGTGGTCACCCGCCAACAACGACCATGACACTGAGCCAATCGCCGGCGGTGCAACCAAAACCATTTGTGTGCTCTCAAGCTCTTCTGGCATCGGCTTTCCATGAATCAAGCGGAAAAACACAATGGGCAAGAGCATTAACCACATGACAATACCGATCGAGAATCCGAACCAAGCCAACATCACCTGACCGGTCGCCATCGCGCCGACTGGCACGACGATATTTCCCACAACAGGAATGAACCAAACCGGAGAGATCATCTCAAGGGCGAGCCCGCCCCGAAACCAACCGTTGATCAACCAAGCAAGGTAAGCGAAGTGGGAAATCGCAGCCACCCAAATCAAGACGCGAGCGGCCTCGGGCATATGCGGGTTTAACAGCGCACTCAACAGCATCAAGCCAACCGTTAAACAGGCAGGCAACACGCGAAGCTGCGGATTGTCGATGGTCTCTTTCAGTGCCCCTTTGTGAAGCTGATGCAGAACAATGGAGCCGAAAGTCACAAGGCCCAACAAAAGCATGGCGATCGAGATCATCCGACCAACACCGCTTTCCCAACCACCGAGATCAGACAGTGCACGCCACGCCAGCGCAAGCCCAAATAAACTCATAATCGCTGGTGCAAACCGAATTGGCATGATGTTCCTTAATTATTTAAACGCTAATGATTGAAGCTCTGCCACTGCATCTCGAATGGCAGCTGCGCGCTCAAATTCCAGTGATTTTGCCGCCTGAAACATTTCATCTTCAAGTCGTGTGATTTCTTTTGCCAACTGCTGCGGTGTGAGTGCCTGGGGATTCTTTGGCATCAGCGTCTCTGCTGTGGATTTGGCAGCCTTGTCTTTGGCTTTTCGCCCACGCGATCCTGGTGTTTCTCGATGCGCGCCTTCCATCACATCATCGATGCGTTTTTGAATCGTGGTTGGGGTAATCCCATTGTCTTCATTGAAGGCAATTTGCTTGTTGCGCCGACGTTCTGTTTCGTCCATTGCGCGTCGCATCGAATCGGTGATTCGATCGGCATACAAAATCGCTCGACCGTTCACATTCCGCGCCGCACGACCGATGGTCTGAATCAGCGAACGATCCGACCGAAGGAAGCCCTCTTTATCGGCATCCATAATGGTCACTAAGGATACCTCTGGCATATCCAAGCCTTCGCGTAACAGGTTGATTCCGACTAACACATCGAATTCCCCTTTCCTGAGATCACGAATGATCTCCACTCGCTCAACGGTATCAATATCGGAGTGCAGATAACGTACACGCACTCCATGCTCCATCAAATAGTCGGTGAGGTCCTCAGCCATCCGCTTCGTCAATACAGTAATGAGAACACGCTCATCTTTCGCGACTACGGTATGGATTTCACTCAAACAATCATCGACCTGAGAACCTGCAGGTCGAATCTCTATGGTTGGATCAACCAAACCGGTCGGTCGAACAAGCTGCTCAGCGACTTGCGCCTGATGCTCTTTTTCATACACACCAGGGGTGGCTGAGACAAAGACCATCTGTGGAGCCAGTGATTCCCATTCTTCGAACTTCAATGGTCGGTTATCTAACGCAGACGGCAGACGAAACCCATATTCCACCAAGGTTTCTTTTCGCGATCGATCACCACGATACATGCCACCAATTTGTGGAACGGTGACATGGGATTCATCAATCACCAATAATGCATCAGGAGGAAGATAATCAAACAGAGTCGGTGGAGCTTCTCCGGACGGACGACCTGACAAATACCGTGAGTAATTCTCAATCCCCTGACAATATCCAAGCTCAGCAATCATCTCTAAATCAAATTTCGTGCGTTGCTCTAAGCGTTGCGCCTCAAGTAACTTTCCTTGCTCTCGAAATTGCGCCAACCGCATTTTCAGTTCGTCTTTGATGTCATCAAGGGTATTCACCAATCGGTCTTTACTGGTGACGTAGTGAGTTTTGGGATAGATCGTCAAACGAGGAACTTTTCGAAGTACCTCGCCGGTCAAGGGGTCAAAATAGGAGAGTTGTTCAATTTCATCGTCAAACAGCTCGACACGCACTCCCTCGCGATCTGATTCTGCGGGAAAGATATCAATGACATCACCTCGAACTCGATAGCTACCCCGACCGAAATCCATATCATTCCGCTTGTACTGAAGTTCTGCGAGACGTCTCAAAATTTGGCGCTGATCGATCGTCATGCCTCGAGTCAGGTGAAGGACCATTTCATGGTAGGCCTCAGGATCCCCTAGACCATAAATCGACGACACCGTCGCCACAATAATGACGTCATCACGTTCGAGTAGTGCCTTCGTCGCCGACAAGCGCATTTGCTCGATGTGATCATTAATCGAGGCATCTTTCTCGATGAAGGTATCACTGGATGGAACATACGCTTCTGGTTGGTAATAGTCGTAATAAGAGACAAAGTATTCGACCGCGTTATTTGGAAAGAATTCTTTAAACTCCCCGTATAACTGAGCTGCCAACGTTTTGTTATGAGCCATGACGATAGTCGGACGTTTGATCGCCTCGATCACCTTAGCGACGGTGAAGGTTTTCCCGGAACCTGTCACCCCCAATAGGGTTTGATGCGCTAATCCAGCCTGCACCCCCTCGATCAGGGTTTGAATTGCTGTCGGCTGATCGCCGGCCGGCTCATAGTCTGAAACAACTTGAAACGGGTGAGACTGGTCGTGGGTCATGGAGTCATCACATGCATCGCAAGTTGAATCGCGATCAATGCCACCATCCAACTCGAGAGAATCCGAATCCCGATCGGTGTCTGCGTTGGCAACCACAGTTGGATTTGCTTAAACAAACCACCAAAGAAGCTCGCTCCAAACAACATAGAAACAGAAGCGACAATTCGAATCAATTGATCACCAGACAGATCAGCGTGTACCGAAAAGACCATCATCATCGAAGCTGCACTGAGTATCGCGACGACACTGGCTGAGACAAGCGCGGGAGTTGTTCGACCAACGCACATCCACGCTGCAACCACCAATGCCATCAGGAGCGCCGGCAATGTGACATCAACACCAACAGCGCCCATCAACAAAGAGCAGGTGATACCGACTACTGCACCGCTAAAAAAATAAGCAGCCTGATCAAGATTTTGGACAATCCACAATCCAAATATCAGCCAAACGATCCAAACCAAGCTCAACTCAGAGGGCAACATGAGCCCAGCATCAATACGCTCAATCACGGTGGGATCTGTTCCAAGCGCATGCGCCCAAGACTGCGATGCCTGCGCAAAGAGCGCGATCGCAAGTGTTGCTTTACCCAACAAGATAACTCAAACCAATCGCTGAAATGACTCCGCCGCATCCCCGCACTAAGAGCTCACCCCGAGGCAAGCGCGTTGCGAAGCCAATCGCAACTCCAGCCAAGTGCAACAGCCCTGTCCCAATGACAAATCCTGCAGAATAAGTGATTGCGCTGATCTGTTCAGGCATTTCAACACCGTGAGCATAGCCATGAAAAATCGCAAAAATCCCAACCAACACCATTGCGATTGCCAACGGCGCTCGCACACGTAAGGCAATAAGCGCCCCAAGCACGATACCGGACAATGCAATCACAAATTCAACCAATGGAATCTCGAGACCAACGATACCGAAGGCTGCACCAACGGCCATGATCGATGGAAACACAATCGGTAATATCCAGAGCGCGCGTTCACCGAGGAACGCTCCCCAAAGACCCACAGCGACCATGGCTACAAGGTGATCAACACCCATAATGGGATGCAAAAATCCAGTGACAAACCCGCCACCAGCACCCTCAGGTGCGTGCGCAAGAGCAATCTCGGGCATCAAAATTAAAAGGGAAATTAACAACAAGTTCATGCGATCACCGTGAAATCTATTCAGTCCAATCACGCAGCGTCTGTGCCGCTTCGCTGTGCAAGGCTACAGGAAATTCATACGAGCTAAAAGCAACGACAGATCACCGAAAGAGTCATATCGTCAAAAGAAAATCAAGGAGATTGGCTCCGCGAGCAGGACTCGAACCTGCGACCAAAAGATTAACAGTCTTCTGCTCTACCAACTGAGCTATCGCGGAACTCAGGATGGCCGCGAACTTTAATGATTCGAGGGTCCTTCGTCAAGACCTGACTCAGGATTTCTTGGTGCCGCCGGCTGAATCAATCGCGTGATCATTCGAGAACGATTTTTTTCCAACGTCTTTTCCCCGATTCCCTTGATCACCAAGAGCTCCTCCGGGGTATCAATGGGGCCAAACCGTTGTCGATATTCAATAATCTTCTGGGCTTTAGCCAAACCGATTCCATGCAGGTGTTTGGCAATCTCTGCAGCAGTTGCTGTATTCAGATCAACAGACCCGGCAAGTCCGACCATTGACACTGCCGAGAGCATCAATCCAAGCAATAATGATTTCATGAAAGACCTCCTGAGAGGAGGCTAATGAAACGACTAGGCTCTGCTGACGAAATCGATGAGCCAATAGTCAGAGTTCGGCGATAATTTTCGCAATCGATTGCTCAGGATCAGCCGAGGCCGTGATCGGACGACCAATCACCAAATAATCCGAACCATTCTTGATCGCCTCGCTAGGCGTCACAATTCGGGTTTGATCATCTTGAGCCGACCAACTCGGCCGAATGCCTGGTGTTACCAAACAGAATGGATTACCGAGAGATTGACGTAATCGTTGGGTTTCTTGAGCTGAACAGACGACACCATCCAAGCCCGATTGCTGAGCCAAGCGAGCCAAATGGTCCACCTGAACCTCAAGATCTCGTTCCACACCTGTCTCCAGCAGATCCTGTTGAGACATACTGGTCAGGACTGTCACTCCAATCAATAGGGGTCGATGCGCTTGACCGTCGAGAATCTCGCGAGCCGCTCGCATCATGTCGGCCCCGCCGGCGCAATGCACATTCGTCATCCAAACCCCTAAGCGCGCTGCTGCAAGGACTGCTTTCGCACAGGTGTTTGGGATGTCGTGGAATTTCAGATCTAAAAAAACGTCCAAACCAGCGCCATGACAAATGTCCACTGCGAGAGGTCCGACTGATGTAAAGAGCTCTTTCCCGATTTTGACTCGGCAATGCTTGTTCGGGATCTTTGCGACCAAGTCCTTTAATTCGGCGGTCGTTGACACATCAAGCGCAACAATAATGCGTTGATCAGCCATCAAGCGGTTTCCGCTTAGTGGGCATGATCGATGCCAACAGCACAAAAATCGCACCGGTGACCACGCCGATGAAAAACGTCGCGATCAACACCACAGCAAGACTCGTCGCGGGAATTTGCAACCAGACTAGGTCAATAACAACAGGATCTGAATTAAAGAGATAGAGCACACAACCGGTCACTAACAGGGTAACGACCCCAAAGAAAGTGACCAGCCGTTTGACTAATTTCATGCTTTCCGGGATTCCAGAAATGCAGTGTTGACTGCTTCGCGCAGCTCTTTACCCGGCTTAAAGTGCGGAACGGCTTTGGAATCCAAAACCACTGACTCACCGGTCTTTGGATTACGACCCACACGCGCTTTACGCTTGTGTAAGGAAAAGGATCCAAATCCCCGTAACTCAATTCGACCACCTTCAACCAATTGTCGGCTCATGCGATCGAAAATTGCCTTCACAGCTAATTCCACATCTTTAGGAGGTAATGTTGGGTAGCGTGTTGCGATGCGTTCGATCAGCATCGACTTAGTAATACCTGACATATGACCTTCCGATGTCTGGCCGGGCAGTGCCCGGCCTCAGTTGCCGGATTACTCTCGGCCTTCCATCTGAGCTTTGATGAGCTCACCGATCGTTGTAGGACCAACGTCACCTTCTTCAGCGGGTGCTTCATTCAGGTTACGCATGGCTTCCTTCTCTTCGGCTTCTTCCATTGCACGAACTGACAATGAAATCTGGCGCGTCTTACGATCAACATTCGAAATCTTCGCTTCGATTTCATCGCCAACGTTCAACACGTTGCGAGCATCTTCCACACGATCACGAGACAATTCTGATGCTTTCAGAATCGCAACGACTCCGTCACCAAGATCAACCAGCGCTTGCTTTGGCTCAACTTCGGTCACAGTTCCTTTGACCACTGCGCCTTTCTCGGTACCAGACAAGAATCCACCCATTGGGTCTTCTTCCAACTGCTTCACACCCAATGAAATACGCTCGCGCTCTGGATCCACTGCCAAGATGACCGCTTCAAGATCTTCACCCTTCTTGAAGTTACGAACCGCAACTTCACCTGGCTCTGACCACGAGAGATCCGACAAATGGATCAAGCCATCAATGCCGCCGTCAAGACCGATGAAGACACCGAAGTCAGTGATCGACTTAATCGGACCGGACACTTTTCCGCCTTTCGCATGTGTCGCAGAGAATGCTTCCCATGGATTAACTTTACATTGCTTGATACCGAGTGAAATGCGACGACGCTCTTCATCAATGTCAAGAACCATGACTTCCACTTCGTCACCCAAAGACACAATCTTCGACGGATGAACATTCTTATTGGTCCAATCCATCTCAGACACGTGCACGAGACCCTCAACACCTTCTTCGATCTCAGCAAAACAGCCGTAATCTGTGAGGTTCGTGATCCGCGCATTGACGCGCGTATTGACTGGGTAGCGATTCTTGATTTCGATCCATGGATCTTCGCCAAGCTGCTTCAAGCCAAGAGAAACACGGTTACGCTCACGGTCAAACTTCAAGACCTTCACATCCACTTCGTCACCAACAGCGACGACTTCTGATGGATGTTTAATGCGCTTCCACGACATGTCAGTGATGTGCAGTAAACCATCAACACCACCTAAGTCAACGAACGCACCGTAGTCAGTGAGGTTCTTCACGATACCCTTCACTGCCTGGCCTTCAACCAGATTCTCAAGCAGCGCTTCGCGCTCTTCAGAGTTCTCTTGCTCAAGCACAGCGCGACGCGAGACAACAACGTTGTTCCGGCGCTGATCCAGCTTGATCACCTTAAATTCGAGTTCTTTGCCTTCTAAATGAGCGACATCACGCACGGGACGGACATCAACCAAGGATCCTGGCAGGAACGCTCTGATCCCGGCGAGATCAACTGTGAATCCACCTTTGACCTTTCCGTTGATGATACCCATGACGACTGCAGTCTCTTCATGCGCTTTCTCAAGGTCGATCCACGCTTCTGCACGCTTCGCTTTTTCGCGAGACAGGCGTGTGGCACCAAAACCGTCTTCAACCGCGTCCAAGGCAACCTTGACTGAATCGCCAATAGCGATAGCCAATTCCCCGGATTCGTTCATGAATTGTGATCTTGGGATCGCTCCCTCAGATTTCAGACCTGCGTTGACAATCACGAAGTCTGGTTCAATGGCGACAACGGTGGCGTCAACAATAGCGCCCGGAGTCATATCGATGTCGTTTAGACTCTGTTCAAAGAGTTCTGCGAAAGTTTCGCTCATTCATCTATCCTATTTTTTCGGCTTCACGCCGTCCGTCTGATCAGCCCAAACGGAGTTGGTTTTTTGATTTCAGTGAGCTTCGTTGCTGATGTCACCACTGAAATCTGACATTTACTGCATCAAGCCTTTGGCCCGGCACAGGTCTCGTGTTTCTGCGACCACATCGGCTACAGTTTTCTCCGAACTATCAATCACGGACGCATCGGTTGCCGGCACCAAGGGTGCGACTGGACGCGTTCGATCTCGGACGTCCCGAATTTCGAGGTCGCGTAGTATAACGGAACGCTCAACTATTTGACCAGACTCAATTAATTCTAAATACCGACGCTCCGCACGAACCTCGACACTGGCATCCAAAAAAATCTTTAATTCGGCGTTTGGAAAGACAATCGTGCCAAGGTCTCGGCCATCTCCAACAAGACCTGGAAGCCTTGCCTGACGGCGCTGGAGATCCATCAGTGCACTTCGAACCGGCGGATGAATCGCCACTTGGCTGGCGGCATCCGCAACCATTTGAGTCCTCAGCTTCTGGCCCACCGACACACCATTGAGCACGACATCCGTGTGATTCTTGTCGTAGGGAAAGCTTAATTCGAGTGAATTGGCGAGTTCCACAAGCGATGGAATGTCATCAAATGCAATTCGATTGTCCGTCGCCGCCAGACCGAGAATGCGATAGATCGCACCTGAATCTAATAAGTGAAAACCGAGTTCTAGCGCAATGCATCGTGCAACCGTTCCTTTTCCAGCCCCGCTCGGGCCATCAATGGTAATGACAGGCACAGTCACGATGACACAGTCAACGGAAAACCAGTCTCGCGAGCAAGACCCACAAAATTCGGAAAACTTGTGGCAACGTTCGCACAATCGTTGACCACAATCGGCTCGCGACTCACGAGACCCGCAACACTGAAAGCCATTGCGATTCGATGATCCTCATGAGCCTCAACCGAACCTCCTGCAAATCGGAAATCCGGTCCACCACCCTGAATCACAGCGCCATCAGGGGTTCCCTCAATGACAACACCCAAGGCACTTAATCCATCGACCATACTCTGAATTCGGTCAGACTCTTTCACCCGGAGTTCTTCCGCACCCGTCACCCGGGTTTGCCCCGTTGCACAGCAGGCCGCAACAAACAGCACAGGAAATTCATCAATCGCAAGAGGAACCAACGCCTCTGGAACGTCAATACCATGCAGGGGAGCAGAGAGCACACGCAAATCCGCAACTGGCTCGCCGCCAACTTCGCGTGCATTCAACACTTCGATCTTGGCACCCATTAATTTCAAAATTTCAAGAATCCCCACTCGAGTGGGATTGATTCCCACGTGCGATACAGTCAAGTCTGATCCTGGAACAATGGATGCAGCCACTAAGAAAAATGCCGCTGAGGAAATATCAGATGGCACGTCAATATGACAGGCTGTCAAACGGCCTCCGCCAACCACTGATGCGGTCGCTCCATCTCGCCTGACCGGATACCCAAATCCCTGAAGCATCCGTTCCGTATGATCTCGGGTGGGTGCAGGCTCAGTCACACTGGTTTCCCCATCGGCATAGAGTCCAGCCAGTAACAACGCCGATTTGACTTGCGCGCTCGCCACCTGCATCTCGGTGTGACAGCCCGTGAGGGGACGACTACCGGAAATTTGAACAGGTGGCGTCCCATCCTCAGAGGTTTGAATCACCGCACCCAATCGCGACAGCGGATCACTGACCCGTCGCATTGGACGCCGAGAGAGCGAGGTATCACCCGTGAGCTCAGAGTCAAACGACTGTCCGGCGAGAATGCCAGACAGGAGACGCATGGATGTTCCCGAATTGCCCATATACAGAGGCGCTGCTGGAGCCTTCAGTCCATCCCGACCAACACCATGCACCGTCACTCGCCCGTCGATCGGTCCATCGATCTGCACACCCATGTCACGAAACGCCTGAACAGTGGCGATGGCATCCTCTCCTTCCAGAAACCCATCGACGGTGGTCACACCATCGGCCAGAGCTCCGAGCATAATCGAGCGATGTGAAATGGACTTATCGCCAGGGACTCGAATGGTTCCATGAATTCCCTGTTGAGCTTCAGTGATTGTAAAAACAGAAGGATGGGTATCCGTCACCGGATGAACTCCTTGATCAGTTAATGAGGAAAATAATTTGCGAGCTGTCCGCGCTCTTTCAAAACTTCGCATCAGCCACTCTCCATCGCCGGATGCAATGGCTTGACGCATTTCACCCAACCGCTCAGCAAAACGATCAATGCCACCCAGAATCGCCTCGCGATTGGCTAGGCTGATGTCTCGCCACATGGTTGGATCACTGGCTGCGACCCGAGTGAAGTCCCGAAAACCACCAGCCGCGTAGCGAAAAATCTCAAGATGCTCATCATCATCCGACAAAGCATGCACCAAATTGAACGCTAAAACGTGCGGAAGATGACTGGTCAAGGCCAGCACCTCGTCATGCCGCTCGACATCCATGGTTGAGACCGAGGCACCGAGACTGGACCAAAATGCGGACACCAGATCAATCGCGTCGACTGCGGTTTGCGAGTCTGGGGTCAGAATGACTTGATGATCAACATACAAATCAGGATTGGCGGCATCAACACCGCTTTGTTCGCTCCCGGCGATTGGATGACCGGGGACAAACCAAGACGGCGTGGTTCCGTAGACTGTTGCTAAATCACGAATCACACTGCCTTTGGTCGATCCAGCATCTGTCACCACAGAATGATCCGGACGCGCTTCACTCACCGCTTGAACAACTGTTAAAAATTGCCCCATTGGAACGGCAATCAACACCAAGTCAGCGTCCGCGACAGCATCACTGATCCTGTCAAAACTTTGATCAATGAGGCCCTTTGCAAGCGCTTGTTGACGCGTTGCTTCAGTCCGTGAATAGCCTGAAATCAGCCATTCTGTCGACCGTTTTTTCAGCGCCGCGCAGCAAGAAGCACCGATCAACCCAAGACCGATGACCGTGAGTCGTTTCATAAAACCGCTCTTGGGTAGGAGCCCAAGATCTTAAGCTCCGCTGATTGTGCCCGAATCTCATCGAGGAAGGTCTGCACCGCCTGATCATCGGCGTGCCCTTGAAAGTCGATAAAAAACCGATAGGACCAGATACCAGAGTGCGATGGACGAGATTCCAATCGCGTCATATCGATCCCATGACGCTCGAACGGCTCAAGTAGCCGATACAAGGCGCCGGGTTCATTTTTCACAGAAACAATCAGTGAGGTCTTATCTCGCCCGGAAGGTTCCGTCGATTGCTTGCCAATGACTAGGAAGCGAGTGGTGTTATCCGGACGATCTTCGATCGATCCCGCCACCGTTGATAACCCATAGGTCTCTGCCGCTCGCTCTCCGGCCACAGCCGCCAAACCATCATTGAGGTTTGATTCCGATACCAGACGAGCCGCCTCAGCATTGGAAGAAACTGTCTTGCGCTCCGCACCCGGCAAGTTTGCATCAAGCCACAAACGACATTGCGCTAAACTTTGTTGATGAGAGTAGACGGTCTGAATGCGACTGATCTCAAGACCTGGCTTGACCATGAGTGCTTGATGGATCCGCATTTCCACTTCACCACAAATCACCAGCGGTGAATCCAAGAAACATTCCAAGGTATGGGTCACCATCCCTTCAGTTGAATTCTCAATCGGCACTACGCCGTAATCGAGATTTCCAGCATCCACATCCCTGAACACCTCTGAAATCGTCGTCAATGGTCGCGTATCCACCGCATGGCCAAAGTGTTTTAACGCAGCCGCTTCTGTAAAGGTCCCAATCGGGCCCAAATATCCCACTGCCAGCGGTCGTTCGAGTGCCAAACAACCGGACATGATTTCACGAAAAATTCGAGCCACTTCTTCTTTTGGTAGCGGGCCTTCATTACGCTCCATGACTCGAGCTAGCACTTGTGCCTCGCGCTCAGGTCGGTAATAGACCGGCGCTTCACCGGTCTTGGCCATTTCCGCTTGTTTCACTTCAGCCACTCGCATGGCGCAGTCAGCTCGCGCGTTGATCAAAGTCTGGATTTGCTGATCAATCGCATCAATTTCTTCCCGAATTTTTAAGAGTTCCGGATTGTCACTCACGCCGCCGTCCTCTCAAACTCGCGCATAAAATCAATCAAGGTATTAACTTCCGTCTGCGTAATGGCATTGTAGATCGATGCCCGCATGCCACCCACACTGCGGTGACCTTTCAAATTCAACAATCCCTCTTTGATCGATTGCTCGACAAATCGTCCATCAAGGTTGGCATCAGCGAGGACAAACGGAATATTCATCAGACTCCGACAATCCAATGCGACCGGGTTGTGATAGAAGGAACTGTGATCAATGGCCTGATACAAGCTAGCGGCCTTTTTCCGATTCAATGCCTCAACTGACTCCACGCCACCGATCGAGTTGAGCCACTGAAGAACCAGGGATAACACCCACACCGGATAGACAGGTGGTGTGTTGACCATGGAGTCGTTAGCGATCTGATGACGGTAGTCCATCAGGCTCGGAGTCGTACTCTGGCATTCTCCCAGTAATTCAGTCTTGACCAACACAATGGTGACGCCTGCGGTTCCTAAATTCTTCTGGGCACCCGCATAAATCAGATCGAACTCTTGAATGGGCATCGAACGCGATAACAAATGCGAAGACATGTCGGCGATCACAGGAAGCCCAACGCTTGCCAGCGAACCAAACCATTCAACGCCATGGATGGTCTCGTTGGTACAGATGTGCAGATACTTTGACGATTCTGGAATCTGCCATGAATCAGGACTGGGCATGGTGGTGAAGTTGGTGTCTATGGCACTCGCAACCTCGACCGCAGTCGCATATTTTTGAGCCTCTTTAATGGCTTTCTGTGACCAAGCACCAGTAGTGACATAGGCGGCCGTATCGCCCGGGTTTAACAGATTCATCGGGACTTGAGAAAACTGAAGTGTTGCACCGCCAGGCAGAAACAACACACGGTAGGCGTCACCCACACCCAACAGCGTTTTCAATTGCGCTTCAGTCTCTTCAAACAAACGCACAATCAAACGATCCCGATGCGAATGCTCCATCACCGACACGCCAGAGCCCTGAAAATCGAGAAGTTCTGCCTGAATCTGTTCAAGAACCGGCAACGGCAGTGCCGCCGGACCAGAACAGAAATTAATCGGCCGACTCATCATCCATCTCCACGTCAGACCCGTCGATGATCTCACCATCGTCTGTGTCGCTCTCCGACAACGGTTCCACTGGGGGCTCGGCAACTGCGTCCACTCGAACCAATTGTTCACCATCTGTCAAACGGATTAGAGTCACACCTTGCGTATTTCGGCCAAGCACTGAAATATCCTGGCAAGGCGTGCGAACCATGGTTCCACCGTTAGTGATCAATAACAGATCATCGTCATCAATCACCTGCGCGGCACCAACGACAGCGCCATTCCGATCGGATGTCTGAATTCCAATCACACCCATTGCACCGCGACCTTTACATGGGAATTCGCTGACTAAGGTGCGTTTGCCATATCCGTTTTCGCAGGCCAAAAGGAGTGTCGCCTCGTCATCAGCAACGATCATCGCCACCACTGATTCTCCAGTTTCCTTCAATCGGATTCCTCGAACACCGCGCGCTTCGCGACCCATGGGCCGAACTTCGGTTTCGACAAATCGTGTCACTTTACCGTTCGAGTTCACCAACACAATATCTCGCGTACCGTCAGTGATCGACGCGCCGATTAAGGTATCATCTTCATTGAATTCAATGGCCCGAATTCCCGACGCACGTGGACGCGCAAAGCGCTCCAGCGGTACCTTTTTGACCGTGCCACGAGCTGTTGCCATGAACACATAACGACCCTCACCCCGATCGTCTTCGCCCAAAGGCAAGACTGCTGTGACACGACCGCCGCCTTCTAGCGCATCGATCATATTGACGATCGGCTTCCCTCGAGCGTTCCGTGACGCCTGCGGAATCTCATACACCTTCAACCAGTGCAAACGACCGGTATCAGTGAATAACAACAAGGTGTCATGCGAATTGGCAACCAACAGCAGATCAACCACATCTTCATCTTTGAGATTGGTGGCGCTCTTGCCTCGACCACCGCGACGCTGAGATTGGTAAGACGTCAAGGGTTGGGTTTTGGCATAACCTGTTTTCGAGAAGGTGACCACCATGTCTTCACGCGGGATCAAATCCTCAGTCGACAACGACAGATGTGACTCGATAATCTCAGAGCGACGTGCGTCTCCGTACTGATGCCGAACCGCTTCCAGCTCTTCACGAATCACCGCAGTCAGTTTGGTCGAATCTGCCAGGATCGCTTCACGCTCTGCGATATCCTCGAGGATAGAGCCGTATTCCTCGAGCAACTTCTCAATTTCAAGGCCCGTCAGTCGATGCAGACGCAAATCCAAGATCGCCTGAGCTTGCTGAGGGCTTAAGTGATATTGGCCATCCACCAAACCAAATCCATCAGGGAGATCATCCGGACGAATTCCACCAGTGCCCGCACGCTCAAGCATGTCTGTCACAGATCCCGGAGCCCAAGATGTCGCAATCAACCGCTCTTTTGCGACTTGCGCGTTGGCAGATGACTTAATCAACTCAATCACTGGATCAATATTCGCCAAGGCAACAGCCTGACCTTCCAAAATGTGACCGCGCTCCCGCGCTTTTCGCAGTTCAAATAAGGTCCTGCGCGTCACCACTTCACGGCGGTGACGAATAAAGCAAGCCAGCATGTCCTTGAGGTTCAAGGTCTTTGGCTGGCCATCAACCAAGGCCACCATGTTGATACCGAAGCTCGATTGCAACTGCGTTTGACTGAACAGGTTGTTGACGATGACTTCCGGCGTCTCACCTCGACGCAGATCGATCACAATCCGCATCCCTTCTTTGTCAGACTCATCGCGCAGCTCAGTGATGCCCTCGATCTTTTTCTCTTTCACCAACTCCGCAATCTTCTCGATGACGCGCGCTTTGTTGACCTGATAAGGAATTTCGGTAAAGACGATGGTTTTCTTATCCTCGCCTTCGATATGGAACTTCGAGCGCATAATCACTCGACCACGGCCTGTCGAATACGCCTCACGAAGCCCTTCGAGTCCGTTAATTAACGCTCCGGTCGGAAAATCAGGCGCTGGAATAAAAGCCATCAAATCATCGACTGAGACATTCGAGTCGTCGAGATACGCCAGACATCCATTGATCACTTCCGTGAGGTTATGTGGCGGAATATTGGTCGCCATACCAACGGCGATGCCCGCAGATCCATTCACCAATAAATTCGGGATCTTCGTGGGGAGCACGTCCGGGATTTTTTCAGTTCCGTCGTAGTTCGGCACATAGTCAACGGTGTCTTTGTCCAGATCAGCGAGCAACTCGTGAGCAATCCGCTCCATCCGGATTTCGGTGTATCGCATGGCTGCAGCTCGGTCGCCGTCCACCGAACCGAAGTTCCCTTGACCATCAATTAGGGGGTAACGCATCGAAAACGGCTGCGCTAGGCGGACGATCGTGTCGTAAACCGCCGAGTCACCATGCGGGTGATACTTACCGATCACATCGCCAACAACACGAGCCGATTTCTTATAGGCTGCATTCCAGTTATTACTTAACTCACTCTGTGCAAACAGCACCCGTCGATGCACAGGCTTCAAGCCGTCACGCACATCAGGTAGTGCGCGACCGACAATGACACTCATTGCATAGTCGAGGTAACTGTTTTTGAGTTCGTCTTCAATATTGATGGGTAAAATTTCGCGTGCCGAATCTGACATGGATGGTGGGCTATCCCTAGATGGTTCTTAAACGCGCGATGATACCACGAACCGGTCAAAAACGGTCTTCTTCTGTGCGGATATGGACGAGCCCTGTATCATGAATCGGAACGCAGTAATTGAAGCCTTAGGCACAGACACACGGATCACCTATGACAACACTGGTTGACCCCAAAGAAGTCACGAAATTTAATCAGATCGCCCGCAGTTATTGGGACCCTGACGGTCCAATGCGAGCGATCCATCAAATCAATCCGCTTCGGATTGACTTCACAGAATCCTGTTATCCGCTGCAAGACGCACATGTTCTTGATGTCGGCTGCGGAGGTGGGCTTGCGGCAGAAGCTATGGCTAAACGAGGAAGCCGCGTCATCGGAATTGATGCCTCCCCTGACATGTTGAAAACAGCCAAACTTCATGCGCTGGAGTCGGAGGTCACCGTCGAATATCAAGAATCCTACGCTGAGGCCTTTGTAGAGACCCACGCTTCGCAATTTGATGTGGTCACTTGTTTCGAGATGATCGAGCACGTCCCTGAGCCCATGCAGACACTCAAAGCGCTCTCAGGGCTCGTCAGGCCCGGGGGATGGTTAATCCTGTCGACGATCAACCGGACCCCAAAAGCCTATTTAGGTGCAGTTTTAGCCGCGGAGTATCTGCTCAACTGGGTCCCGAAGGGGACGCACGATTATGCTCGCTTTTTGAAGCCATCAGAACTTGCCGCCGGATTACGTCCTCACGGACTTGATCTTGAATCCATTGAAGGCGTGGTTTATCAACCGCTCTATCAGCAGTTCAAGCGAAGCAACACCGATTTGGAGATCAATTATCAACTGGCTGCAAGGAAGCGCGCATGACAACACTGATCGAATCCATGGTTGCGACATTAAACGCCAAACCGCGATTTGATGATCGAGTCATTCTGGTCACCGGAGCCAGCGCGGGAATCGGTCGCGCGCTGGCGCTCGAGCTGGGGAAACGTGGAGCCACGGTCGTTTTATTGGGTCGCAACGAGACAGAGCTTGATCAGGTGTATGACACCATTGTGGCTCAGGGTGGTGCAGTTCCTGCGATCGTCCCCTGTGATCTCTCAACTCTCACCAGCGACCAAGCGATCGAGCTGGCCGAACAAATCCGTGAGAGTTTTGGACGACTCGATGGGGTCGCCCACATCGCAGGCATCTTGGGTGGACGTGAGCCGATCCAATCGCATCGACCGATGCAATGGGACCTCGCCATACAAATTAACCTGACTGCGGTCTTTCGGCTCACTCAGGCATTATTACCACTTCTCGATGAATCCAGTGCCGGACGCATTGTCTTTGCAACATCGAGTGTTGGCATTCGTGTCGACGCATACTGGGGTGCCTACGCGGTCTCCAAAGCCGGTCTTGAAATGTTTGCAGGCATCTTAAGCCAAGAGCTCGAAAATACGTCCCAAACCCGCGTCTTTACCGTGAATCCGGGTGGAACCCGAACCAAAATGCGAGCGGAAGCAATGCCAGGTGAAAACCCATCCACATTGCCAGCACCGGAAATCGTTGCCGATGCTTTCTTATATGGTCTGACGACCGAAGCAGGAGCCTTTCATGGCCAGCGAGTTAACGCCCGCGATCTGATGGCCGCCCTCGGGACGTGGCCGGCTTCTTAGACGACGATTGAGGACGTCGTGAAGACGCCTTTTTCGACAAACGGCGCCGGACATCCTTGAGTTCCTGAGGTGTCATTTTTGGCACCGGCAAGGTTGGGAGATCCACCAGTTTGACCAGGTCATCCACTTCTTTTTGACCGAGCTCGACAAAATGACCCTGCTTGAGAAATGACGGCAGGAAAATACATCCGTAGCGGACCCGTTTGAGACGATTGACCTGAAACCCTTGGCTTTCCCACAGTCGTCGAACTTCGCGATTACGACCTTCCATCAAAGCGACATAAAACCATTGATTACGACGATCAAGATCAGCTTCCGGATGCCGGACCACATCCGTGAATCGAGCCGGCCCATCGTCCAGAATGACCCCCTCAACCAATTGTTTGATGTGTTCTTCTCTGACATCACCATGAACTCGGACCAAGTACTCACGATCCACCTCATTCGAGGGATGCATGAGACGGTTCGCCAACTCCCCATCAGTGGTCAATACAATCAGACCTGAGGTATTGATATCCAGACGACCCACCGCTATCCAGCGACCTTGAGCGATCTTCGGCAACCGATCAAAGATGGTCGGCCGACCCTCAGGGTCACTGCGGGTGCAAACTTCACCTTCAGGCTTATGGTAGGCAATGACCAATCGCGCCTGCTCAAACAATTTTTCAGCCGGAACCGGTTTCCCATCAAACATGACCTTGTCATCTTTTTCGACCTTCGTGCCTAAAACGGCGATGGCGCCATTCACAGACACTCGACCTTCGGTGATTGCGGTCTCAAGCATGCGTCGAGACCCGTAGCCTGCGCGGGCTAAAGCTTTCTGAAGTCGTTCACTCACTGCTCTGTTCCATCTGATCGAGAAGATCTGTTGTTGGTGTTGCAATCAAATCTTCGGCATTCGGTAATTGTTCCAATGACTTCAATCCAAAATCATTTAAGAACTCCGTTGTGGTCGCAAATAACGCTGGTCGACCTGGCACTTCTTTATGGCCAACCACAGTAATCCAACCACGCTCTTCGAGTGTTCGAATAATTTGCGTATTCACAGCGACGCCGCGAACGGCCTCAATCTCCCCTCGGGTCACCGGCTGCCGATAGGCAATCATCGCTAAGGTTTCGAGGGTCGCACGTGAATATTTCCCCGGTTTTTCATCCGTCAAATTGGCCAAGTATGGAGCCAATGCATCCGAGACCTGGAATCGAAAACCGCCGGCGACTTCGATTAAACTGACTGAGCGATTCTGGTACTCCTCCGCCAAACTGGATAAGGCCTCTCTCAGCATCCCCTCCGTCGGAGCTTTTTGATCACCAAAGAGTTTCTTCATTTGGTAAATGGTCATCGGTCCGCGACTCGCAAAGAGCGCGCCTTCCAAAATCCGTTTCAAATCAAACTCAGGCATCCGTTGGCCTCCGGATGTAAATCTGACTTCCAGGAGCCGCCTGAATCAGAGCACATAAGCCTTCGCGCACAAGTTCCAAGATCGCTAAAAAGGAAACGACAACACCTGCGCGCCCCTCATCCGGCGCGAAGAGATCAGATAACGTCAGCTCAGCGGTTTCTTTGAGCTTCATCAGAATTTCACTCATCCGCTGTCGAGTCGACAGAGGCTCCCACTCAATCTGATGCGCAGATGAGAGCCTCGCTCGTGCGAGCAGTTCAGCAAAGGCCAACACCAACTCCGATAAATCCACTTGCGGCGGCGCCGTTCGTTCATCGATCTCCGGCTGACCAGCCTCAGCCACATGAAAGTCGCGATCCACTCGCGGCATCTCGTCGATTGCCTCGGCAGACATTTTGACCTTCTCATACTCCAACAGTCTGCGAATCAGCTCAGCCCTTGGATCATGGTCTTCGTCTTCGTCCGCGCCAACAGGTCGTGGCAAAAGTGCTCGGGATTTGATTTCAGCCAGCATGGCTGCCATCACCAAATATTCAGCCGCCAGTTCAAACCGCATGCTTTCAAGCAGTGCGATGTATCCCATGTACTGACGGGTAATTTCAGCAACGTTAATCTGAATAATGTCGAGGTTTTGACGACGGATGAGATACAACAACAGATCCAGTGGTCCCTCAAACGCATCCAAAATAATTTCCAGAGCATCCGGCGGAATATACAAATCCTCCGGAAGTTGCGTTAGAGGCGAGCCCTCAACAACAGCGAGTGGCAACTCACCCTGGACATGATTGATCACCGGTAACTCAGTCCCATCGCCTGACGAACCTCATTGAGTGTTTGACGTGCGTCATCCTCGGCTTTTTCCGCGCCTTCAATCAAAATCGATCGGACCATATCTGGATTTTCTTCATAGGGTGCCGCGCGAGCAATGATTTGCTCTTGTTCTGCAATCACCGCATCGATCACCGGCTGTTTGCATTCCAAACAACCAATTCCGGCAGAGGTACAACCCTGTCTGACCCAATCTTTGGTGGTTTGATCGGAATAGACCTCATGGAATTGCCAAACAGGACATTTGTCAGGCGTTCCTGGGTCAGAAAGCCGCACACGCGCAGGATCAGTCGGCATCCGCTTCATCTTCGTGGTCACTGAATCGGCATCTTCCCTGAGCCCAATGGTATTCCCGTATGACTTTGACATCTTCTGACCATCAAGCCCGGGCATCTTCGCGGCTTCGGTTAATAACGCCTGAGGTTCGGGTAGGATGACCTTCCCGGTCCCTTCTAAATATCCGATCAGACGCTCTCGGTCAGCTAAGGTAATGTTTTGCTGTTCTTTCACCAATGCCTGAGCGCGTTGAAGACCCTCTTGATCACCATTTTCAAGATAGGCTTTCCGCAGAGACCGGTAGAGCTTCGCTCCTTTCTTCCCCATCTTATCGCAAGCCGATTCCGCCAATTCTTCAAAATCTGGCTCGCGTCCGTAAATGTGATTGAATCGGCGTGCGATCTCTCGCGTGATCTCAACGTGCGCAACTTGATCCGCACCGACAGGAACCTGGCCTGCTCGATAGAGCAAAATATCGGCACTCTGCAGTAACGGATATCCGAGGAACCCGTAAGTTGTCAGATCCTTATCGGTGAGCTTTTCCTGCTGATCTTTATAAGTCGGAACACGCTCAAGCCATCCAAGCGGTGTAATCATCGACAACAACAGATGCAACTCCGCGTGAGCCACCACCTGAGACTGGACGAACAAGGTCGCCGATCCCGGATTCACACCGGCAGCGAGCCAATCAATGACCATGTCGGTGATCGCCTGATCAATGCCTCGTGTGTCTTGGTAATGGGTGGTGAGTGCATGCCAATCAGCAACAAAGAAAAAGCACTCATACTCATGCTGGAGCTGAACCCAATTTTTTAAAACGCCATGGTAATGGCCCAAATGTAACCGGCCGGTGGGACGCATGCCTGATAGCACGCGATGGGACGGATCAACCCCGCTCAAATGTCACTCCTCAGATAGTTCTTAAACATGAATGATACCAAGGTTATGCCAGTTCGGAAAAAGCCGATGCATCTCCGGCACCCTGACGCGTCACCATTGGTAACTCCTGGGTGAGATCAACAACCGTTGTCCCTTCAAAACCACAAAACCCACCATCAATGACCAGATCGAGCTGATGACCCAGCACAGTATTGATCTCATACGGATCGGTCATCGGTAATGACTCACCCGGCAACATCAAAGTCGAGGTCATCAAGGGTTCACCCACATTCTCGAGCAGATCAAGCGCGATTCGGTTATCCGGAACTCGAATACCAATTTGCTTTCGCTTGGGATGCAATAACCGTCGAGGAACTTCACGCGTCGCCTCAAGGATAAAGGTATAGGCTCCAGGGGTGTGTGCTTTCAGCAGCCGGTATTCCTGATTCTCGACCCGGGCATACAGAGAAATTTCAGAAAGATCACGGCACAACAGTGTGAAGTTATGCTTGTCGTCAAGCCGTCTGATTTGACGGATGACATCCACACCGCGTTTATTTTCCAATGCACAGCCAAGGGCATACCCTGAATCGGTGGGTAACACGACGACTCCACCCTGACGGATGACATCCGCGGCCTGCTGGATGAGGCGCACCTGTGGATTGTCTGAATGAATTGCGAAAAACTGTGCCACGGACAGCCAAACCCTTTGCCATAAAAACGGTATGATGCCAGAAATTAATGGAAGCGCTCGATGAAACTACTACTCGATTTTTTACCAATCCTGATTTTCTTTGGTGTGTATAAGACCACAGGCGATTTAATTACCGCGACAGCTGTCCTGATTCCGGTCACGATCGTTCAGGTTGCAGTCGTCTACTGGTTAACGAAAACGGTCGAAAAAATGGCGCTTGTCACTCTAGCGTTGGTGGTTGTTCTCGGTGGATTGACGGTTCTCTTGAATGATGGCTGGTTCATTATGTGGAAGCCAACAGTTGTCAATTGGTTGTTCGCCGCAGCATTTTTTGGCAGCCATTTCATCGGGAATCGACCCATCATCGAACGCCTGCTCGGTCATGCCATTTCTCTCAATCACTCGGATTGGCTCAAGCTCTCGTTTGCCTGGATCGCATTTTTTATCGCTTCGGGAATCGTAAATCTCGTTGTGGCCTATCAATTTTCAGAAGAAGTGTGGGTCAACTTTAAGCTCTTCGGCCTTCTGGGTCTCACCTTTGTCTTTCTCATTATTCAAGGAGTCTGGATCAGTCGACACGGTTCCGAAGTCACGCCGAATGCTGAGGAAAAAACAGATGCTTAAGAAATTGCACTGTGCTCTCACCATCCTCATGCTCAGTGTTCCACTGACCGCCTTTGCAGAAAAAGCATACATCACCGAAAAACTCGAGATTCCAGTTCGGTCGGGGGACTCGCGCGACTACCGAATCATTAGATATCTGCAAGCCGGCGCTCAGGTGGACATCATCGAAACCTTTGATTCAGGCTATGCCAAGATTCAAGATGAACGCGGTCGCGAAGGGTTTGTGTTAGGCCGTTACCTGGTCGACCGGGCGCCCTCATTTGTCATCGCAGGCCGACTCGAAGCGGAAGTGGCGAAACACAAAGAAACCATTAAACGTCTCAGACAGGATATCGATGCGCTAAAAACGCAAAATGAGTCCTCAGGGACAGCGCTGAAAAACGTCAAAGACCAACTGGCGCGGAAAGAATCCGAGCTAAATGAATTTATCGCGACTGCTGGGGATTCCATCACTTTAAGAAATCGATTGGTGGCTCTGGAAACAGAGCGGCAAGTCTTACTGTCTGACAACGAGACTTTGCGCGCTGAGAAACTGGCTGCTGGCGATGACTCATCGAAAAGCTGGTTTGCTCTGGGAGCATTAACCTTGGCTGCAGGCTGGTTTGTTGGACTATTGATGCCGCGGATTCGAAAGTCTCGCGTTGACACGAGTTTGTGAGGCGATACCCCAACATCAATCGAGCGCACATTGATGCCAACCATCCGCATCGATCAACAGACTTTGATGATTATTATTTCCTGCTGCTTGACCCCATCGGTGAGCGCCAATCGGTTTTCATCGATGGTAATCAACTCCCCAAGCGCTTTGCCGAACTGCAACCGAACTCAATCTTTCGTGTCGGCGAGACTGGCTTTGGGACCGGACTGACGTTCTTACTGGGATGGTTGAGCTTCCTCACCTATGCACCGCCCAGCGCACGTCTTCAGTGGGTCTCAACCGAAGCGTTTCCATTGTCGCGCCACGATCTCGACCAAGCCCTCGATGCACTGCCGTTGCCTGACGCATTCATCAAGGTCGCTAATCAACTAAGAGAAGCCTGGCCCGACCCCATTCCAACCTGCCACCGTCGTTTGTTTGCGGATGGACGGATTATTCTGGACTTGCATTTGAATGATGCAGAAGTGGTGTTCAGTCAGCTGTCAGGATCCATCGATGCTTGGTGCCTTGATGGATTTTCACCCGATCGCAATCCAACACTCTGGACCAACGGGCTTTTTCGTGCTCTCGCCAAGCATTCGCATCGGACCACAACACTGAGCACATTTACCTCAGCCCGCCTGGTTCGCGATGGGCTGACTGACGCTGGATTTTCTGTTGAGAAAGTTCAGGGGTACGGTGGAAAACGTGACAGACTGAACGCAGTCTTTGCCAACAATCCGGAACAACATCCCTGGACGCCAGGGAACCATGCCGGAGCCATGAACAGAATCGCCATTGTCGGAGCAGGCTTAGCCGGCGCCTGGGTTGCTCAGGCATTTGCACAGCGTGGCATCGCCGTCATGCTCTTTGAAAAAGACCAACCCGCATCAGGTGCTTCTGGGAATCTTCAAGGAATCACTTACGCCAAACTCAGTATCGAGGCGACACCTAACAGCTTGATTCAGATGCAGTCGCTCGCGCATCTCAGTCAGTGGTTTCGACATTTCGCTCCCGATCACTGGCAGCAAAGCGGCGCCCTTCTCCTGGCTCAAGACGACCAGGCGCGATCCCATCAAGACAAACTCCTTGCCGCATTACCGGATTGCTATTTGCAAATGCAATCTGTGTCTCGATCGGATGCATCAGACCTCGCGGGCCTGTCGTTGAACCATGGTGGGCTATTTTTACCTGATGCTGGCTGGCTCAATCCCAAGGGATGCGTCAGCGAACTTCTCACAAACCCTCGGATTGAAGTGAAGCCCTATCAGCGGATCCTGCATGCCGAAACCAGCAAGGACGGCACTCTGTTAACGATCCAGTCTCCGACAGATCTGGAGGAACAACAGGTCGTTGATCTGGTGATCTGGACCAATGCCCTTGAAGCATCACAATTCATTGACATGCATCTACCGCTGAAGCCTGTGCGAGGACAAATCACACAAATCTCGAGCGTACCGGCATTACGCATGCCGATCTGCGGAGATGCGTATGTTGCACCAGCGACGAACGGCATGATGACCTGTGGTGCCACTTATGCACCGAATTCTGATGACTTAGAGCCGCGTGTTGATGATGACTTCACCAATCTTGCGGCTGCGAATTCCTTGCTTCAACATCCGGCATGGACTACCAAGGATATCTTGGGTCACCGGGTCAGTCTCCGCACGGCGACACCGGACTACGCGCCCATTGTCGGGCAAATTGCAGATCCGCGCGACTGGGACAGTCGACTCGATGGACTCAAATACGATGCAAGCTTTCAGCCATCAGAAGCGCTCCCCTATCTCAACGGGCAATATGTTCTCGCTGGTTTGGGCTCACGCGGGACGTTAACTGCGCCAATCACCGCAGAACTCGTTGTCAGTCAAATCTTGGGGGAAGTTCTTCCAGTCTCTGAGGCTGTTCGCGATGCATTAGCTCCAGATCGGTTTTTTCGACGTCAATTGATTCGTGGGCTTAACTGAAGGGGTTCCACCAAGATCCACTATCAAATTTATCCCGACAACTGGCTAACTGGTTATCGTAACTACGTGCTTTTTGATCGACCCGTTTAGCAACGCCCATCAACCAACGTTTTGATTTAAAAGTCCCGCGCTGAAATCCACCGACACCCTCATGATAGGCCAAATAATGTCGATACGGATCCGATTTAGGAATCCCGGCAATTCGATAGGCGCGATCGACATACCATCCGACAAAATCGGCAGCATCCCGAAAGTTATCACGCTCTGCTAAGTAGGAATTGGTGTCACTGCGGTAGTCACTCCATGTTCCTTCTTTGGCTTGCGGGTAGCCATAGGCAGAGCTCGCACGAGGACCAGGAAGCACCCACAAGATTTTCGTCCGTGGTGGCTTGGCGTCAGCAACAAACGAGGATTCTTGCCGAATAAACGAGAGTATCAGCCCCTCGGAAACATCCCAGGAATCGGCTGCATCACTGACGGCGTCATACCAGCCTGGTTTTTCCGCCAGCAGATGACAGGCATTTTCGGTATTGCGTGGTGGCGAGACTGCGCAACCACCAAGCGTGATCAGTACCAAGATGATCGCGAGCTTCTGACTCATGATTCCAAAAGCTCCATCAATGCCGATTCATCCATCACTGTCACCCCTAAATCTTGCGCTTTAGACAACTTACTCCCTGCCCCTGGCCCTGCCACCAGCACAGTGGTCTTGGCACTGACCGATCCGGAAACTTTCGCTCCTAGTGCACGTAATCTGTCCGATGCTTCATCTCGTGTCATGGATTCCAATGTACCAGTTAACACCCAAGTCTGCCCTGACAAGTCGACTCCAGTTGTTGGTGCTTCGACAGAGCGGACTGGCCAATGGACGCCTAAATCCCGCAGTTCTTGGATCACCACACGGTTTTGTTGCACCTCAAAAAATGCACGAATGTGCGAAGCAACGATGGGTCCGACATCGTCGACCGCCATCAGGTCTTCCAGTGTTGCCGACATCAAGGGTTCTAAATCGCCAAAGGTCTGTGCGAGCGTTCGTGCTGTCGCCTCGCCGACATCCCGAATACCCAGTGCATAAAGGAATCGAGCCAAAGTGGTGGCCTTCGATGCAGCAATTGCTTGCACCACATTGGCTGCAGATTTTTCGCCCATTCGATCCAAGTCTTTCAGTGACTCAATCGATAATCGATACAGATCAGCCGGAGTCTGCACCCATTGTTTTTCAATCACAATCTCCAACAAGCGTTCACCAACGCCATCGATGTCCATGGCTTTTCGCGAGACAAAATGCTTGAGATGTTCCAAGCGCTGCGCCTGACAAATGAGTCCACCGGAGCATCGAATGACGGCCTCGCCATCGGCGCGTTCGACAGGCGAATCACAAATCGGACATGCGGTCGGTAGAGTCACCGCTTGACTGTTCGTTGGTCGTTGGTCAGTCATCACACGGACAATTTGTGGAATCACATCACCCGCGCGTCGCACCATGACCCGATCACCAGGACGCACATCCAATCGAGCCACCTCATCAAAATTATGCAAGGTCGCATTGGAGACCGTCACGCCACCGACGAACACTGGTTCTAAGCGAGCAACTGGAGTAATTGCACCAGTTCGACCCACCTGGACGTCTATGGCAATTAAATCAGTCGCCGCCTCTTGAGCGGGAAATTTCCAGGCCGTTGCAAACCGAGGGGCTCGGGCGACGAACCCCAAGGCATCCTGCAATGCCAATGGATCAACCTTCACGACCATGCCATCAATTTCATAAGGCAAGGAATCGCGTTTGGCTAATAGCGCTTGGTAGGCGCTTTCAATCGACGACGCATCGCCTTTGACCAAACCGGGATTGACTGGGATACCCAACGATTTGAGCGTCTCCATCACGTCGGAATGCCGATCACCCAGGGGGGCAGATACCTCGCCGACGCCATAGGCATAAAACGACAACGGCCGTGTCGCAACAATCGCGGGATCTAATTGACGTAGACTGCCAGCGGCTGCGTTGCGTGGATTCACGAATGTTTTTTCCCCAGCCTTTTGAAGTCGACGGTTCATCGCGTCGAAATCTTCTTTTTTCATGATGACTTCACCCCGGACCTCCAGAATCTCGGGGAGATGCTCACCGTGTAACGTTAACGGGATTGATCGAATTGTCCGAACGTTCTGTGTCACGTTTTCGCCGGTCGAACCATCACCCCGCGTTGCTGCCAAGATGAGCTCACCCCGCTCATAACGAATCGAGAGCGCTAACCCATCAAGCTTCGGTTCGGCTGTCAATTCGAGTGATGAGATGCCATCCAAGCGATCCGTCATTCGTTCCACAAACTGCTGGAACTCGTCTGCATCAAACACATTATCGAGAGATAACATTGGAACTCGGTGGCTCACTTCGGAAAATCCTGAGTCGGGTTTGGCTCCGACTCGCTGGGTTGGCGAGTTGGGGTCAAGACTGTCAGGAAACTCGGTCTCTAGACGCTTGAGTTCAGCGACAAGCTCATCGTATTGCGTATCACCAATCGTCGGTGCGTCGAGCACGTGATAGCGATAGTCATGCTGACGAATCTCTGCAATGAGTTCGCGAATTCGTCGAACAACTGACTCCGTCATGAGCGCAGAAGATGATGGTGCCCAGCCTGCGCTCTGGCGAGATCAATCCATTCCTTAGAAATCGCCACCCCGTCTTGATCGTAAACATCGCCACCGATGTCGCGAGCGATCGATCGAGCGCCAGAGATCAATTCATTGACTGCAAACACAGGATCCGTTTGCTTGGGTAATTCTGTGAACAAAAAGACAACTGGTGTGTCGATTGATTGAGCATCCTCATCGAATGTGCCAGGCTCGAGACCATTCACTAACGAAAACAGTGGTTGAGCGCCTTCATCCAATGGGAATCGCTGGTACATCAATGATTCACCTCGACGCAATCCCGCCCTCAGACACGCTTTGTGTAAATTAATTCCCTCAAACCGAGGCGTCCGCGCCGATTGAATACGGACGACGATCAAATCATCCATGGATTCTTCAACAACAGGTTCCTGACTCGGATCAACAGTCGATCCCTGATCCGCATCTGCACACTCGATTGGCTCGTCAAGGATCGCATCAACAGCACTTGGAGCTGACTCTTTTTTCCCAAAGCGTCCAAAGATTCGCACAAGGGTGGAGCCGAGAATGCCACCTTCGGTACTGGCTTTCATTGGGCGCTCCACCGGTCCATCGGCTAAAATCCGCATATCATCATCGTGATCAGAGTCAGCGGTATCATCCTCAAGGCCCCGCTCCTCAACCTCGCTTGGAATCTCGTCTAAGGCAGCCGGCTCCTCATCCCAGACGGGCTCGACACGATCAGCAGTGACAGGCTCGGGTTCTTCAATGGAATGGGGATCGCTCGGTTGGTCCACCGGCTCGTAACCGTCAAATAACGAGTCTGTCTGGGTATCTGGCAAACTGTCTTCAACCAAAGCGTCGTGATCCGCGGACTTCATCGCTTCGGCCTTGATCTCCCCTGCCCATAAATTCAGCTGGCTGGCATCAGAGGATTCAAACAGTGGATCAGCATCTACCTGAGGCTCGAGCTCTTCAGGAGTCGCTTTTTTCACAGGGCGCGGTTTACTGACATCACTGCGTTCTGGCGACTCAGGCGGCGCGGCTATTAAGTCAAGTTTGAGGCCTTCACGCTTGTGCTTTAGGGTTCGTCGAATACCGTCAGCAAGTAATCCAACGATTAACACCGCTCCCAAAATTAAGAGATATTCCCGTAACCCGAACTCCATGTGTCCTCTACTCAGTGGTGGCTAATTCAACCGCTCGATCAATATCCACAGAAACCAACCGCGAGACGCCTGGTTCTGACATTGTCACACCCATCAACTGCTCGGCACGCTCCATCGCGATTTTGTTGTGTGTGATGTAAATAAATTGTACCGCGTTTGACATCTTAGCAACTGCATCGGCATAACGCCCAACGTTCGCATCATCAAGTGGCGCATCAACTTCATCAAGTAGGCAAAATGGCGCTGGATTCAGGTGGAAAATGGCAAACACCAGTGACAAGGCTGTTAACGCTTTTTCGCCGCCACTCAACAGATAAATACTCGAATTTCTCTTCCCCGGCGGACGCGCCATGATGGTTACCCCCGTGGAAAGTAAGTCCTCATCGGTCAACATCAGCCACGCCTCACCGCCACCAAACAGTTGCGGGAAAATCTCACCAAAGGACTGGTTAATGGCATCAAAGGTGTTGCGAAACAGAGCTCTCGTCTCACGATCGATTTTTCGGATCGCATCCTCAAGCGTCTCTAAGGCCTCTGTCAGCTCAGCATGCTGATGATCAAGCTCCGCTTTCCGCTCCAATTCTTTTTGATATTCATCCAAGGCGACCAGATTAATGGGACCTAATCGTTCGATCCGAGTGTCAATGCGATTCAGTTCCGATTCCGCAGCCTCTCGGCCCTCAAATCGCTGCTCAATCTCGATCAGATGTACCTCATTGGCTTGTCGATTGTTGAGCTCCTGTTGCAAACGACTGAGCTCAATCTCAATGGCTTGCTCTTTTAAACGTCGTTCGTTCAATGCTTGATGTTGAACCTCTCGGTCACGTTCAAGGCCGGCACGCTCTGTTTCCAACTGCCGAAGACATTCTTCTCGCTCACCGAGTGATTGACGAGCAACCTGAAGCGCCTGTTCCAGACGCTGACTTTCAGAGACCGCTGCTTTGAGATCTGCATCAGTCACCGCTGGGCGATCGCTCAATGTGTGCCGGTGTGTTGTGAGCGATTCTAATTCGTTGACCAAACTCGCGAGCTGTCCTTCAATCCGTTCAACCTGTGTTTGAGACCGTGACTCAATCCCAGACAAACGCTCGACTTCGACACGCAAATCCGAGCGCAGGTGCATCAGTTGATTGCGCTCATCGCGTAATCGGCCTAGGGAGGCCTTGTCAGCGTCAAGCGTTTGATGCATTGGAGTCAGTTGATCCTGAATCGACTGCCGCAAGCGGGTGATTTCATCTAACTGCTGATCAAGGTCGTCTCGCTCCTGATCGATCTGCGATTGCGCATCAATTAACGATTGCTTTTCTCGCTGCAGTCGTAAGCGACTGGCTTCAACCTCCTGGTTTTTGGCATGCAGGCCAGCCAATCGATGACTCAGTTGCACCGATTGTTTTTCCAGTGCTGCCAACGATTCGGACGTCGATTTCAACTCAATGACTGCCTGATCGCGCAGCTCTTGCAGCCGACTGAATTCCACTTCAACGTCAGCTAACCGACTTTTCGCCTGTTCTTGCGCATGCTCAAGATCGGGAAGACGCGCTTGAATCTCGAGAATACCTGTCGCCCGACCGGCCACACGCTCGACCCAACCCTGACCAAATCGGAGGCCCTGATCGGTGTAACCCTCTCCATCAGCGACTCGATGACTCGATGTCTTTTTCACGGTTTGAGGCAGTCCGTTGACATAGTCGAGCGAAACTACTCGAACTCCGGCTGGCAGGCCATCGACGTCTAACGTCTCGAGATCCTGACACACGAAAGCGCTCAACACCTCAGGATAAGCAGCCTCAAATGCTGACCGATCCTCACCCGGTAACTCAATGTACTCCAAAACACGGCCAAGAATGTGCGACTGCCGAGATACCCAGGCACTGATCTCTCGGTCATCGATACGCGACTCAGCCTCGATAATTCGACGCGCTTTTTGAAGTTCAGCGTCAGCACTCTGCAGCACACCCTGATGTTCGCGAACTGACACTTCTTGCTCGGTGACTCTTGCCTGACTGCGCTCATGAGATGCCTTCAGCCTTTCATGCTCGGCTGTTTGCTCAGCGAGCCTTTCAGTCAGCACCAAACATTCAGCTTCCAACTCGGCGATCACTTGTGGATCGGTGTCTGCGAGTTGTAATACCGCCTGATCAATGGTTTCCAAACGTTGACGATCAAGCCTTTGTTGCCGCTCAAGACCTTGTTTTTCTGTCTCTAATCGAGTGATCTCGGATTTGACTCGACCCAACTCCCCGGCTAATTGGCTACGGGTCGAATCTTGTGCGTTCAATTGCCTTTCCAGTGCGGCGATAGAGGCCTCGAGGGATGTTAAGTCAGCCTCAATCGTTTGAAGCTTCGGTTCAAGCAGTGCGCGTTTGTGAGAAGCATCGACGCCTTCGTCGCGGTCTTTGGCAATCAGCGTTTTTAAGGTGTCAATGTCGTTTTGGATTCGCTCTTGATTGGCCGTCAACTGCTTGACTTGCTGCTCATAAGCCTCTTTGTTTGCCTCCAAGCGAGAGAGCGTTGCCGCATGGGTGTAGTAAGCAGTATTTGCCGCATCCAACAGCTGATTCGCATTCTCGCGAGCGACCTGAGCATCAATCCGTCCTCGTTCATTGGTCGACAGCGCACTTGCTAATTGATCCATGATCTTTTGGCAGTCTTCTTTCGCGACGCGCTCTTGCTGTTGCTTTTCTTTGTGGTCTTGCAACTGATACCAAAACACCAGAGATTCTAGATCTCTCGATTGAGCTTTCAGTGTTTTGTAGCGTTCGGCCGCGTCAGCCTGCCGCTTGAGACGATCTAACTGACGGCCCAGCTCATCAGACAGATCATTCAGTCGATCGAGGTTTTCTCGTGTCCGCAAAATACGGCTCTCAGTCTCGCGCCGGCGTTCTTTGTACTTCGAGACCCCCGCCGCCTCTTCAACATAGGTTCTCAACTCTTCAGGCTTTGCTTCAATAATTCGAGCAATCATGCCTTGCTCGATAATCGCGTAGGACCGCGGCCCTAAGCCCGTCCCTAAAAACAAATCCGTCACGTCACGTCGACGACAATGACTGCCGTTTAAAAAATACTTGGATTGCCCGTCACGGGTAACTTCCCGTTTGACAGCGATTTCAGCAAATTTGGCATACTCACCCGCAGCACGCCCTTCGGTGTTATCGAACACCAACTCAATCGATGCACGGGAAACCGGCTTTCGACTCACAGAACCGTTAAAGATGACATCGGTCATGGATTCGCCACGCAAGTGCTTGGCACTGGACTCACCCATCACCCAACGCACCGCGTCAATCACATTGGATTTCCCGCAGCCGTTGGGCCCAACAATCGCTGTCAGATTCGACTGAAAAGGAACGGTAGTCGGGTCAACAAAGGATTTAAACCCTGCCAGTTTGATACTTTTTAAGCGCAACTCTTTGAACTTCCACTGTCGATTACTAGGAAGCTATCCAGTGCGCTCCAGAGTTTCAAGATATTTACGTTCAAGCAGACGACAAAGTTCGGTGACGTAATCGATCACCTGCTCCCTTTCACCAGCGTCAAGCGCCGGGATGATCTTTAACTTCAGGAGTTGATCGAGTGATTCGACACCAGCCAAATTCGACCGAACCAATTTAGAGAAAACCCGATCAAACGTCGGGATGAGGTCATCAATTAATTCGAGATAGACTCGATTCGGATGCAGTTGACACAGAATCTCCAGAACACTGACTGGATTGACGCAGCCAAACTTTCCTTCAGAAATTTCCATTGCACGCTGAATCGACTGGGAATGTTGATCCGTCCAATTCGGAATGAGATCCGCGACCACTTGAGTCAAAAGCGGCGGGAGTACAGAGGTAAGATCGCGGACCCGAGTTGGGCTTAAGCTTGTGACGATTGCGCCTTTTCGCGGAATCACATCAATCAATCGACGTCGCTCAAGGACTCGAAACGACTCACGCACCGAACCTCTGGAGACATCCAGTTGACTCACTATCCTGGATTCTTGAATCCGATCCCCAGACCGCAAAACGCCGGCCACGATCTGGTGCTCAATATGAAGTGCGATATGTTCAACCAACCCTAGCGCTGGTTTGAACGGCACATAACTTAATCCGTCTGCCATGACTACTTACTCGACACTGATCCTTCAGTACGAGGTTTAGTATGAACCCCTCTTCAGAAAACGCAATACTTCGCAATCGTCTAGGGTTTTAATCGAATCTCAGCGGTATTTTCGGCAGTTAAGGTCAAAAGTACAGGACCGCCCATCCAGTCTCCCTCACTGCCGTTGGCGTCTCCGACGGTGAGTCGAGCAGCAATTTCCACCGCGAGTCCTTGATGCAATCGTCCACCCATCAAAGCGTCTTCATTCGATAAGCGGACCGTCATCGGTAAGTCCGTCACCGACAAACGGCGCGCCACAAGAGGTCTCGGTGAACCGTTAACTTCGCGAGCAAATACAAAGACGGTTGCATCTTTCAAACTCTCGGGAATTGCCTGACTCAATGCAACCGACAAATCAATTGTCGCATCGCCGAGTTGAACTTTTTCGGATAACTGTTGGTTCGCACGCTCAGTCGCCCGAGCAATGCCCACTTCAATGGCCCGCGCTTGCTCAGAACCAGGCGGTAATTGACCAAGCATACGTGTCCAATAATTAACCGACTGCTGATAATCCGAGGCCTCAAATGCAATGATGCCCAGAGAGCCAAGCGCGGTGACTTGGTTTGGATCGAGTTCAAGCGCAAGCTGAAACAAATTCACAATGTCTTGGTCAGCCACTCGGTTTCTCGCTAAGAACTCATCTTGAGCAGCTTGGGCGATCACATAGGCACGCTCATCTTCCGGAAGGGCATTGAGTGCCTCTGTCGACAAGGACATTTCATAAGCACCTAAGTACCAATACATATAGGCTGAACCGCCAGCTGTCATCAGCGTTAGCAGACATGCGATCAGAAGACCTTGTCGACCAAAACCACGCAAAGCCCAGAGCAATCCTGCCAAGACGGTTGCCGCGAGCAATCCCATCCAAATCATGCGTTAGATTCTCCCCGCTCCAATGCTTGTTTTGACCGTCGAATACGAAGTGCCACCACAATCCCACCAATCACCAAAAGACCAGCAGGGCCAAACCATAAAATTAACGTTTGCCGATCCAAGGGTGGGCTGTAGAGCACATACCGGCCGTATCGAGCGACCATAAATTCCTTAATTTCTTCGTCAGTCGCGCCTTCTTTAATCAAGCGATAGACCTCAGCTCGCAAATCACCAGAGATTTCCGCGTCTGAATCCCCAATGGCTTGGTTCTGGCATTTAGGACAACGGAGCTCAAAGCCCAATTGACGGAAACGCTCTTCTTGCTCAGGTGAATCGAATTGATAAGTTTCGATGGCCCCATGGGTCACCATCGCAACACTCATCAACCAAGCGATGAGCCCGGCCTTCAACACGGATTTCATCATTGAACAGTCTCAAGTAGCGGTTGAATCTGACGCTCGAAAACACGCTGGTTGACCTCACCTTGGATTCGCGCCTGGATCACACCACGGCCGTCAACAAGGAAGGTCTCAGGAGCTCCTGCGACGCCCAAATCGAGCCCCAAACGACCCGTTGGATCGAAGATCTGCACAGCGTAAGGATCACCGAGCTTTTGTAGCCAATTTTTAGCAGCGGTCTCGGTGTCTTTGTAATTCAAACCAACCACAGGCATCTGTTGGGAAAGTTGCGTCAGGTAGGGGTGTTCCACCTGACAAGTAATGCACCAACTCGCCCAGACATTCAAAAGAAATGGCTGCTGCGGGAGTTGTTCCCGCGATAACGGTTGACCAGTGTTCAGATCGGTCAGCTGAAACTCCGGAACTGGCTGACCAATCAAGGCCGATGGTTGCTCGCGAGGATCCAAGGTGAGCCCTTTAAAAAAGAAGCCGACCAAAACCGCAAAGACAGCCAAGGGCAGCCACACCGCGATCCGACTCATGCTGCAGCCCCTTCAGCAACGCGCGCTTCCTTCTCTTCTCGAACACGTTGGCGGTACCGCTTATCGGTGATGGAGACAAAACCTCCCAAGCCCATCAAAAAGGCACCAGCCCAGATCCAGTCAACAAATGGTTTCACAGACAATCGCACAGCCCAATCACCACCATCCAGGGGTTCGCCCATCGCGATATACAGATCTCTGGTGACGCCAGAGTCAATGGCTGCTTCAGTCATCACCATGCCTGAAGCGTTGTAGCGTCGTTTCTGAGGTGTCACCGTCTTATACAGGGCATCCCCTTGATAGATCTCAAATGTCGCTTGATCAGCAACATAATTCGGACCATTGATCACCGTTAAATCCGTCATCCGAACGTCATAAGAGCCAAGGTTCTGAGAATCACCAACACCCATCCGAAGATCACGGTGCTCTGTGTGATTTTCCACCATCACTACCCCAAAAATCATGACTGCCAGCCCAAAGTGTGCAAGCCACATTCCAATCATGCCTCGTTCGACGCGCGCGAGAGTCGTACCGACTCCCCCATAGAGGCCGACTTTTTTGACAACATCGACGACCGTAGCGATCGCAACCCACAAGGCGAGAGCGACCCCGATCGCAGTCCCAATGGAATATTGACCGTCCAACATACTGGGCCAGGCGAGGCCAACCACAACACTCACAATTAAGGTCACGATCAGCGGTCGAAAGAGTCTTGGATCCTCCGATTGGCGCCATTTTGCTAGCGGACCAAAGGCCATGCCACTGACTAAGATGGCGGTCA
>QXYM01000052.1:300-4006 GCA_009886945.1 Litorivicinus sp. | reverse complement strand
AATTGGGGTGGATGACGGGACTCGAACCCGCGACGACCGGAATCACAATCCGGGGCTCTACCAACTGAGCTACACCCACCGTCGACGCCAGGCTGGCACGCCTGGCAGGAATCGAACCTGCAACCTACGGCTTAGAAGGCCGTTGCTCTATCCGGTTGAGCTACAGGCGCATGGTCAGTAGTGGTCGGGGCAGCTGGATTCGAACCAACGACCCTCTGCTCCCAAAGCAGATGCGCTACCAGGCTGCGCTATACCCCGATTGCCTGACTGAGCACACAGGCGCTCAACAGTGGGTGCGGAGTATAGTCATCGACTTCAGGCTCTGCAAGAGGATTTTTGGACTTTGGACTTGGAAAGCGCAAGCCAATTTCCTGCAACAACCAACGCAACAGCCACCAAGGCAAGAGGCGTGAGGTGATAGTCTTCAAACAGAACGCTCACCAAGATCGCGACGACAGGAAACGCGACGGTGGCGTAGGCGGCGCGTCCGGGTCCAATGCGACCAACTAACGTCAAATATGACCCAAATGCGATCACAGATCCGAAAATCACCAAATACAGCAATGACCCAACATAAATGAAAGTCCATTCAAATTGGATCGGATAGTTGGAGAGTCCAGCAAACCCAAATGTGAGAGCCGTTCCATACAGCATCCCGTAGGCGGTTGAATTCCAAACACTCATCGAGCGTTTTTGAAGTGTTGCTGAGACTAAATTCCCGGAACTTGCAGACAAGGTTCCCAATAGGCAGAGGATCAGTGCTGCCGAACCGCTATCGAGCCATGAAAACCGAAGTAACTCGTCCCAAAAAAGCATCATGAGCCCGACAATGCCGATCACACCACCGGCTAACGCACGGTAATCCAAAGGTTGCTTCATGAGCCAGCATGCCCCTAACGCATTCCAAAACACCATGGTTGAAAAGACGATCGATACAAGGCCGGTGGTTAGCGATAAGCTTGCGGTGTAGAACAGCCCATAGTTCACACAAAATAGGAACAGACCCAATAGTAAGCACAATCCATGTTCTTTGACTGATAATTTGAGGCGTTCACCGCGGACCCAGCAGATACCAAAAACAACGCCCGCAGCCAAGAGGAACCGCCAACCGACAGACACAATTGGATGCACGACACCCAGCTGACCCAAAATGACGAACCAAGTGGTCCCCCACGTCAGGACTGTGACTGTAAAAAGCACCGCATCGAAGCGATTTATTTCCGATGCCATGATGTCCCGCCTGCAGCATCTTCAAGGACCACGCCTTGAGCCACAAGGTCATCACGAATCTTATCAGCCGTTAAAAAATCACGATCTTTGCGTGCTTGTTCTCGAGCAGCAATCAGTGCGTTAATCGCAGCATCACTCAGGCCGCTATTGGCAGCCTTTAATTGCTGCTGCTCAGCTAAAAACGTGACCTTGTCAGTCGCAAACAAACCCAGAACCTTGCCAATGGCAAGCAGGCTCGATGCGGACTCTTCTGAACCCTCAGCGGCTAAATCGAAGAGTAATGCAATGGCCCTTGGCGTATTGAAGTCATCATCCATTAATTGTTGGAACTGGAAGATGGCGTCAGAACTTGGTGATGTCAGCTGATCTGGGAGCGCCTGGACCAATCGTGTATAGGCCGCTTCTGCCTGTACCAGTGCATCATCGGAAAACGAAATTGCACTCCGGTAGTGGCTCTGTAGTAAGAAAAAACGAATCACCTGAGGGTGAAATTCTCGAAACAGCTCCGAAAGCGTCACAAAATTTCCCAAGGATTTGGACATCTTTTCGTCCTTCACACGGACCGCGCCGGCGTGCATCCAATACTGTGCGAACCGGCAACCGGTTGCTGCTTCCGACTGCGCAATCTCATTCTCGTGATGCGGGAATTTCAAATCCGGACCACCGCCGTGAATATCAAAGGTTTCTCCCAATGCATCCATGCTCATCGCAGAACACTCAATGTGCCACCCTGGTCGACCCGGACCAAACCTTGATGGCCATGACTCTTCTCCCGCTTTGGCCGATTTCCACAGCACGAAATCAGCTGGATGCTCTTTATCTTCGGCGACCGCAACCCGAGCGCCAGCGACCATATCGTCCAAGTTTCGATTATTTAATTTGCCGTACTCCGGAAATGCGCCAACCCGAAAATAGACATCGCCGGAATCACCTTGATAGGCGGCCCCGCGCTCGAGCAAACGCTCGATTAAACGCAGCATCGAATCAATATTCGCTGTAGCACGTGGCTCGTGATTCGGAAGTTGACAACCGAGTTTTGCTTCATCGGCATGCATTGCATCAATCATTTCAGCGGTGAGTGCTGAAAATGGAATTTGTCGCTCGGCTGCTCGCGTAAAAATCTTGTCATCGACATCAGTAATGTTTCTGACGTAATTGACTTCAAACCCACGAAATCTCAGATAGCGAACGATGGCATCAAACGCCACCATGACACGGCCATGACCCAGATGGCAGTGGTCATAAACGGTCATCCCACAGACATACATACCAATTTTTTCAGCCTCCAATGGCTGAAAAACCCGCTTTTCTCTGGCTAGGGTGTCGAAGATCTGCAAACTCACGCGTTATTCCTTGTGGTGAAACCGGTATAGTACCGCCTTGTGTTTAGAGGAGAGAAACCCGTGATTCTATTTGAAACGACGCTTGGCAACATCACTTTAGAACTATTTGAGACTGATGCACCCGAAACCACGGCGAATTTTAAGCAGTATGTCGAAGACGGTTTTTACAACGGAACGATCTTTCATCGCGTCATCGACGGGTTCATGATCCAAGGTGGTGGCTTTGAGCCTGGAATGGGCCAAAAAGACACGCGTGACCCAATTAAAAATGAAGCCTCTAATGGCCTTGCCAACAATCGGGGAACCATTGCCATGGCACGGACAATGGATCCTCATTCAGCGACAGCGCAATTTTTCATCAACGTCACCGACAACGATTTCTTAAACTTCCGTTCAGAAACACCTGATGGGTTCGGTTATTGCGTTTTTGGACGCGTCTTCGATGGGATGGATGTTGTGGATGCGATTAAGGCCGTCAGTACAACCTCTCGCGGCGGACACTCAGATGTTCCCGTCGATGATGTCATCATTCAAAACGCTTCCGTGATCTAATGCGGCAGCTGGTTGTCTCTGACTTCCATTTAGATCCCACTGAGCCTGCGCGATATCGCGCAGCCATGGCATCGATCAATCGATGTCCGTGTGATCAATTAATCCTTGCCGGAGATATTTTTGACGCCTGGGTTGGTGATGATAATGCATCACCGTTGGACGAAGAGTTCCTTGATTTCTGCGGTAATGTCGGAGCCGATACCCAGTTCATTTTGGGCAATCGAGATTTTTTGATATCGGGAGAGTATCTCGCTCAACGAGGCATTCGCCTGGTCGACAGGGTTGCCGAATCCCAGCTTGTTATCATCCATGGTGACGAACTTTGCACCCTCGATCATGACTATCAAGCCTTTAAGCAGGAAGTTCGAGACCCATCCTGGATGAGCAATTTTTTGGACAAACCTCTGAGTGAGCGGCAGCAAATTGCGCAGGGACTGCGGCAAGCATCTCGTGAAACACAAGCCAATCGCGCTGAGGCCATTGGCGATGCAGTTGAGTCTGAAGTCCATGATTGGATGGTTCGGTTTGATGCGCAGTTGTTGGTGCATGGCCACACACACCGTCCCGCTATCCACTCAACA
>QXYM01000052.1:0-290 GCA_009886945.1 Litorivicinus sp. | reverse complement strand
CAGCCTCATTTATTTAGCGCCGTCTGCGATGACTGAACACGAACGGTGGAGTCGTCAGGCCGGCACCCCTGAGTGGAAACGAAATTCTTGATCTGGGCTCTCGATCAGTGTCTGATCCAAAGCCAGGAAATGATCAAGCCTCATCGCCACTTCAGTCGTATCGCCGTGCTCATGCGCTAACGTGAGATAGTCCTGATAATGCCGCCCCTCAGATCGTAGGAGTGATTTGTAATACCGACCCAACGAGTTCGGCAGATGCGGCCAGAGCGCGGCAAATCGTTCACAGGACC
>QXYM01000051.1:389-4558 GCA_009886945.1 Litorivicinus sp. | reverse complement strand
GGATGCTTGCGACCGCCCTGAGGAGGCACTGAAGCCACTGTTCCTTCGATCAGCTTGAGAAGGGCCTGCTGAACCCCTTCACCCGAGACATCGCGAGTGATCGATGGGTTATCGGATTTTCTGGAAATCTTATCGATTTCATCAATATAAACAATGCCTTGCTGGGCTTTTTCAACATCATAATCGCACTTCTGAAGCAACTTCTGAATGATGTTTTCGACGTCTTCACCCACATACCCAGCTTCGGTTAAGGTGGTTGCATCGGCCATGGTAAAGGGCACATTGAGTAAACGAGCGAGCGTCTCAGCGAGTAACGTCTTTCCTGAGCCCGTTGGCCCGATCAACAAAATATTCGATTTTCCAAGTTCGACGGAACGGGAATTTCTTTCACCGTGACGGAGTCGCTTGTAGTGGTTATAGACAGCGACTGCCAAGACGCGCTTCGCACGATCTTGACCAATCACATAATCATCCAGTGTTGCTTTGATGACCTGAGGAACAGGCAATCCATCGGATGACTCCGCATCATCAGCTTCTTGAATCTCTTCGCGAATGATGTCGTTACACAGATCAACACACTCATCGCAAACAAACACGCTTGGCCCAGCAATGAGCTTACGCACTTCGTGCTGGCTTTTGCCGCAAAAAGAGCAATACAACACCTTGCCATTGTTGTCCGAAGATTGATCTGTCGTATCTGTCATTTTTTTACCCACTCCGCTATGTCAACAGTGCGTTGTCGACAACGGAAAATCAAGACTCTTTGGTCGAATCTGCACGATGTTCTAACACATCGTCGATCAGTCCGTACTTCTTCGCTTCATCGGCGTCCATAAAGCGATCACGATCGGTATCTTTCTCGATCTGCTTCATGGTTTGGCCGGTGTGCAGTGCCAACTTTGAATTCAATTTCGTGCGAATCTTCAATATCTCTTTCGCATGAATATCAATATCGGACGCTTGGCCTGAATATCCACCCAGCGGCTGATGAATCATCATTCGCGAGTTCGGTAACGCAAAACGCTTGCCTTTGGCTCCACCTGCCAGCAAGAAGGCGCCCATACTGGCCGCTTGACCGATACACAAGGTGGAGACATCCGGCTTGATGAATTGCATAGTGTCATAGATGGCCATCCCAGCTGTCACCGATCCACCGGGCGAATTGATATAGAGGTGAATATCCTTATCGGGGTTTTCAGACTCTAAAAACAGCAACTGCGCAACAATCAGATTGGCCATGTGATCTTCCACCTGACCAACCATAAAGATGACGCGCTCTTTTAAGAGCCGGGAATAGATGTCGTAAGAGCGTTCGCCACGCGAACTTTGCTCGACAACAATCGGGACCAATGCCATGTAAATACCTCTGGTTGATTAGCTCTGACGACTCTTCATGACGTCAGCATATGACATATCAATGGTCTTGGCTTTCGCAGATTCAAGGAGCTTCTCGGCAACCTGCTCTTCTACCGCTAATGCTTCAACCTGTTTCAGGTTCTCGTCATTTGAATAGTAGAAATTGACGACCTGCTCCGCATCATCATAAGCAGCAGCCATTTCATCAATCAACGCACGCACGCGATCTGGATCCGCCGCTAAACCGAGCTTCTTCACCGTCGCACCGAGCAAAATTCCTAATCGAACCCGACGCTCTGCCTGCTCAGCGAACAACTCATCTGGGAGCTGATGCGGATCAAATTGCTGACCCCCGCCAAATCGCTCGACAGCTTGATGCTTCAGTGTATGAATTTCGGATTTAATGGCCGACTCCGGAACTGGAGTGTCTGCATTTTTTTCGAGCAACACGTCAAACACTTTGGTCTTGTTCATGTTTTTCAGCGTCAGAGAAAGCTCACGCTGCATTTGCTCTTTCAGCTCGGCTTTGAAATCTTTCTCATCACCTGACTCAACGCCAAATGACTGAATGAATGCTTCATCGACTGTCGGTAATTCTCCGCGCTCGAGCTTGGTCACCTCAATCTTGAAGGTCGCCGCCTTACCTTTCAGTTCTTCGGCTTGATAGTCTTCTGGGAAGGTCACTTCGATATCACGGGAATCACCCTTCTTCATACCGACGATGCCATCTTCAAATCCAGGAATCATTGCGCCTGAGCCGAGCACCAGCGCGTGATCTTCGCCCTTGCCACCATCAAAGGCTTCGCCGTCGACGAATCCCTCGAAATTAATCGTGACGCGATCACCCTCTTTCGAGGCCGCGCGGGCAGATTCTTTCCAGCTCTTGCGCTGCTCACGCAGAGTCGCGATCATTTCTTTAATGTCAGCGGCGCCGACTTTACAGGTGGTCTGCTCAATCTCGTCACCGTCGACAAGGATCGGATCCAGCTCTGGAAAGACTTCAAATGTGGCCTTAAACGAGAAATCTGAACCTTCTTCAAATTTCACATCATCAATTTTCGGCTGCCCAATGGGCTTGACGTCGTGTTCGCTCAATGCCTCACCGAGGGATTTTTCCATGAGGTCAGAGACAATTTCTTGACGAATGGCCTGGCCATATCGTTGACGCACGACTTTGGCGGGTACCTTACCTGGGCGGAACCCATCAATACGCACGCGCTTCGCAGTCTCAGCCAATTTGGCTTCGAATTCGGTTTCAACATCCCCGGTTGGGATAGTGATCGTAAATTGGCGCTCTAATGCGCTCGGGGATTCCAGGACAACCTGCATGGATTAACCTCAGTTATTCAAATCGTTTGAAATTAAACGCGATAGGATACTGCTTTCAGTCCTAGCAGTACAGTGATGGTGCGGATGGAGGGACTTGAACCCCCACGCCTCGCGGCACCAGAACCTAAATCTGGCGTGTCTACCAATTTCACCACATCCGCAACAGAACGCAGAACGCGTTATGAGGCGGCGGATATTGAAGCATTTGCTATAAAATATCAAGCAAAAATGGCCCAAACGCAGTAGTCTAATTGCACTCTTTGAAGGATGACGACATGCCTCTTGATTACTTACACTCATTGATTCCAAGTAACATCGAATCGATCTTTATGGTGATCTTGATTCTGGTATTCGGTTTGTTTTTGGGATCAATGGCCAATCGAGCGGTGAATCTTGCGCTCAGTCGAACCAAGCTCGAAGGTCTTGCCGCTGCATTTTTAGCCCGAGCAGCTCGCATTGCAATTTATGTTGTCGCTGTCATCTCTGCTCTGGGGACGCTCGGTGTCGACACCACCAGCTTGATTGCCGCCCTTGGTGCTGCGGGTCTTGCCGTCGGCCTTGCGTTGAGAGACACCTTAAGTAATTTGGCAGCAGGTTTAATTCTCGCCTTCAATGGGGCGTTTCGCCAAGGTGACACCATTGAGGTCAATTCGGTGATTGGCACCGTGATGGAAATCGACTTGTTGACCACAGAACTCAAAACTCCTGATGCCAAGAAAGTACTCATTCCAAATGGATCGCTAATGCAATCGAGCTTGATCAACTACAGCGCATACCCGTCGCGTCGGATCGACTTTCTTGTTGGTATTTCTTACGACGATGACATCGAAAAAGCCGAACGCATCATCCGCGAAGTCATCGAACAGCAGAATTTCTGTTTGAAGGATCCAGAGCCCGTGGTTGGCGCGGATAATTTGGGTGATTTCGGTCAGAACGTGTTGGTTCGGGTCTGGGTCGACAATGACTTTGTCATCACAGGAAAAATGGCCCTACTCAAAGAGATCAAGAGAGCCTTTGATCGAGAAAAGATCACGATTCCGTTCCCTCGCTACGAAGTCTCAACGCTGCAACCTTAATTTTGCGCTTGAAATCCCTGGCTATTGCAGCGCGTCTCAAACGCTTTCGAAAACCGTTCTGACTCGTATTTCACATACTCATATTTTGATTCAAGGTCAGAGTCAGGCGCCTGCCCTTCCATTTTCAAATTGATGATTTGCTCTCTCGCTTGCCGAACTTGGTCAATCCAAACAGTCACCCACCCTTCCAAAACCTCACAATCCTCTGGAATCTCACGTTCTTGAGCCTCAGAAAAAATAGGAAGTAATACGATGCTTAATATTAAGATTTGGCGCATAAAGGAATCCTTCAATTATCCGAGTTTAATGTTGTAAACACTTTTGAAATTCTCAGATATCATCGTTTATGACAACAGCGGTGTTTATCAGCCAGCAGGCTCATTCGACTCTCTTTCGACCGCAGATGCA
>QXYM01000051.1:0-379 GCA_009886945.1 Litorivicinus sp. | reverse complement strand
ATGCATCGAGATGCGGTTACGTAAAGAACTTAAGAACTCGCCAAAAAGGTCGTAATCGCTGTGAGCGAGTCGACATGAACGTTTCTCACCTGCAGCATCGCCTGAGGGCTTGAAGCATTTGGTAACGATCCCAACTGCTCAAGAATAGCAAACGTTATTGTCCTCACAACATTCGCATCAACGTCGTCGCGAACACTAAGAGTTAAATCGCCAAATTCGTATAGAATTTTTCCTGGCAAAGGCTCTTTCGCTCCGAAACTCCCTTGGCTCGTCAACATCTCCAAAGTGTCGCTACGGGGAAGTATCATGAATTGCATCTGGTTGGTTGCGAAAAGATCATAACAACGCTGAAGATCCTGCGCCCGCGCGGGCCTAGCCA
>QXYM01000050.1:17063-24075 GCA_009886945.1 Litorivicinus sp. | reverse complement strand
TGCGATCGATGCGTTCTGTTTCGATTGGGCAGGAGGGCAGCGTTGGGTCATGACGGATCCGGACGATGATTCTCCTTTCGATATCGCATCAAAGTGCGGTGGTCATGCGATTTGCTTCGCGCAAAACCGATCGGCGGGCACTGGAATGCAGCCATTAGTGCCTGGCATTTTGGCATTGAATCAACGGATCAAAGACGCGATGGACCCGCATGGGCTGATTAACCGCGGCCGTTTATTGGGAGGGACTCACTGATGCAAACCAATCTTGCTGAGCGTTATGCCAATACGGCTGATGGACGAGAAGCTGAAGACATCCTCAGAAAATGTGTCCATTGTGGTTTTTGTACTGCGACTTGCCCGACTTACCAGCTATTGGGTGATGAACTCGATGGACCGCGTGGTCGTATCTATCAGATTAAAGAAGTGCTTGAGGGTGCGACGCCCACAGCATCCATGCAGACCCACTTGGATCGATGTCTGACCTGCCGATCCTGTGAGACGACCTGTCCATCTGGAGTTGATTATGGGCGGTTAGCGGATATCGGACGGAAAATCGTTGAAGATGAGGTTGGTCGTTCCTGGATGCAGACTGTGATCCGTCAGGCCCTCATTGTTGTCATTCCCAATCGACAACTCTTCAGTGTCTTGATGCGTCTGGGACAAATTTTCCGACCCATGATGCCTGCGCCAATTCGTCGCAAAATTCCCCAAAAACAAACAGCCGGTCTGTGGCCTGTGCGGGAACACTCACGTCGGATGTTGGTGTTGGAGGCCTGTGCACAACCCTCGGCAACGCCTAACGTCAACGCCGCCGCTGCGCGTGTTCTCGATCGTTTGGGTGTGCAGTTAATTGCGGCGAAAGAAGCCGGTTGTTGTGGCGCTGTGGCACACCACTTAAGTGATCATGATCGGAGCTTTGATGCGATCAAGCGCAATATCGACGCGTGGTGGCCGTTGGTGGAACAAGGTGCCGAGGCGATTGTGATGACCGCGTCCGGCTGCGGCGTCATGGTGAAAGAATATGGACATTTGTTAGCGGATGATCCCTTGTATGCTGAGAAAGCCCAACGGATTTCTGCATTGACGCGAGATATTTCGGAAGTGCTGTCGAATGAAGAATTAGGGAGTCTAAAAGTGCGTGGTGCGAAGACACTTGCGTTTCACTCGCCGTGCACTTTGCAACATGGACAGCAACTAAGCGGGCTGACCGAACGGGTGCTTCGTGAGCTTGGATTTGATCTGAAACCTGTGGCCGATTCTCATTTGTGCTGCGGATCTGCAGGAACCTATTCGATTTTGCAGCCCGATCTGAGTAAGCGGTTGTTAAAGAATAAAGTTCGAGCACTCGAAGCGACCGGGGCACCGACCATTGCAACGGCCAATGTGGGTTGTCAGTTGCACTTGTCGACCGGGGCTTCGACCCCGGTCAAACATTGGATTGAATTGGTCGACGAAGTTACCGGATAAGAACGACTTTGCCGATTGCTTCGCCGGATTCGAGATAGGCATGCGCATCGGCGACGTCTTCAAATTCAAACTGTGATTGGTCAATCAACGGACGTAACTCGCCGTTTTCGGCCAGTTCACAGAGTTTTTCCAGGCGTGGTCGGATCGTATGTCGATTCAGTGGATTGGCGACCTGCCCGACTAAGAACACCACATGTAAGGTGAGACTTCTCGCGTGCATGGGACTTAAATCATGCGTCGAACGTGCGGCGATATTGACCACCGTGCCGCCAAAGCGAGCGGCGTTAAAACTTGCATCCAAGTTATCGCCGCCCACGGTATCGAAGACCACGTCATACCCTTTGCCATTCGTATGTGCGTTGACATAATCGTCGACCGATAATCCGCGATAGAGAATGGTTTCGTCAGCTCCTAATTCCCGCGCATACCCCGCTTTTTCTTCGCTACTGACGGTGGTGTGCACGATCCCGCCCAAATGCTTGGCAATTTGAATCCCCACATGACCGACGCCACCACCACCGGCATGGATCAACACCCGATCTCCTGATGTCACTTGAGCGCGATCAGCCAGGGCAAACCAGGCTGTGAGTGAAACCAAGGGCAGGGCGGCTGCCTGGACAAAGGACAAGTTTTTCGGCTTCTTGCTGATGAGTTGTGCATCAGTCACCATTTTCTCGGCGAGCGCTCCTGATGGAAGTCCATTGAAACCACCGGCGCACCCCCAAACTTCATCGCCAACCTGCAGATGATCGACAGCGTCGCCCACTTCAGTCACGATACCAGCGACATCGCCGTGCAAGACCGCAGGGAATGCTGGAGTTGCTGGAGGGACCATGCCGGCTCGAATTTTCAAATCGATCGGGTTGACGCTCGATGCTTTGACATCAATCACCACCTGTCCTTTTCCAGCTTTCGGTTCGGGCATGTCGTGTAGAGAAAATACTTCGGGGCCACCGAAACCTGAGATCGTCATCACTTTCATTGGTTGTTCATCCAGTTTTGTTATTGCGAAGTGCTAGACTTGGACTATGGCAATCGAATCACTTGAGATCAATCTCCAAACGCAAAATTGTCGTGCTTTTACCCAAGAAGGGTTTCGCGACTACCCGTGTTCCACGGCACTGAATGGCGCGGGGGAGCAGGAGGGCTCGGGTTGTACACCCAGAGGCCAACATCGGATTCGTGCGATCATCGGTCGTGGTGAACCGGATCGCGCGGTTTTTGTGGGTCGCCGTGCAACCGGTGAACTATGGACACCAGAGCTCCATGCCGAACACCCCAATCGTGATTGGATTTTGGGAAGAATCCTCTGGTTATGCGGAAATGAACGCGGATTGAATCGAGGCGGGACGGTGGATACACAACGTCGGTATATTTATCTTCACGGAACGCCGCCGGTCGAACCGATGGGTGTTCCGTTATCGCACGGTTGTATTCGGATGCGATTGGCAGATATTTGTGAACTGGCCGATGACATCAAGCCAGGGGCTTTTGTGACGATTCTGGAATCTTGACATGCTTGAACTCTTTATCGAATCAATTCTCTCTCTGCTCGAGGCTCCATTGACCGGAATCGGGATTTCACCGGTTGCTGTTCTTCGTGGTGTTGAATTGTTTGTCATCGTGTTGCTCACTGTTTTTGGCTCTTATTTTGTTCGTCGCTTTGTCAGAACACTCAAAACACGGGCTGCTAAAACCACATCAAAATGGGATGACACCTTCTTTGCTGCGCTTGAGGGTCCGGCGCGTACGCTGGTTTGGGTTGTCGGATTGACCTTTGCGTTGGAGCGCGCATCCGTGGGTCTTGATCTTCAGGCGATCTTCAGCCCACTGCGTGCAGCCTTAGTTGTGGCGACCTTGACCTGGGCGTTGATTCGTTTCATCGATCGAGTGCAGCGGAGAATGATTCAGGATCCAAAGACCGATGATTTGGATCTGACGACGGTGGAAGCGATTGGTCGATTGATTCGGATTACGGTGCTGATCACCAGTGGTTTGATTATTCTCCAAACGCTCGGCTTTTCGGTTTCTGGAGTTCTTGCATTTGGCGGGCTTGGTGGGATTGCCGTTGGCTTTGCAGCGAAAGACTTACTGTCGAACTTTTTTGGTGGACTGATGATCTTTTTGGATCGCCCGTTCGGAGTGGGTGATTGGATTCGGTCTCCCGATCGCGATATTGAGGGGACCGTCGAGTCACTTGGGTGGCGACTCACCACCATCCGCACCTTCGATAAGCGGCCACTCTATGTTCCCAACGCGACATTTTTATCGATTGCGGTTGAAAACCCCTCGCGAATGTCGCATCGCCGAATTTATGAAACGATCGGTGTGCGATACGACGATGCTGCGCAAATTCGAGCCATTGTTGAGCGTGTGAAAGCAATGCTAGAGACGCACCCCGACATCGATGCGTCGCAGACGCTGATGGTGAATTTCAATCAATTCGGGCCAAGTTCGTTGGACTTCTTTTTGTATTGCTTTACCAAGACGACGGTATGGACTGACTATCATCGCGTCAAAGAGGACGTGTTGCTTCAGGCCTACGATTTGATTACTGCGCTTGGGGCTGAGGTTGCGTTTCCAACACAGACGCTTCATTTGCAGGTAGAGCCTGAGGCGTTGCCAGTTCAATCGGCTCAGCAGCAATAAGCACTCCAAAAGCGGGATGATCCAGATAATGGATATCCTTGGATGACATTTTTCTGAATTCTTTCAGCACATACACTTCGTTGAGCACAGTGCCGTCCGTGGCTTGCCGGACTGATTCACGAGTCACTCGGAGATCAGCGTCGAGTTCGATGTAGCGATCGATCGACCATCTTAAATACCCATTGAGTTTGAATCCATCTGACCCGGATCCAGAGATCTGGAACCAAGGATTCTCCGCCTGATTTTCGGTTAATGGATGAATCCATCGCTGGTGGAAGAGAATCTCACCATTCAGTTGAGTTTGGATGCGAAGCGCTGAATTGCGAAGGACTCGGCTTGAATCAGGCAACGGCGTTAAATTCTTGAATCTCGAATTGAGGGCAAAGAGCAGGTCAAAACTTTGTGGCGCTTCTGGTTCGGTTGCTGGAAACACTTCGGTGATGGATTGCACAGGCTCCGGTCTCGCGAACACCAAGATCTCGAGCGCATAGGGGCGTACCTCAGCGTAGGCTGTTGATGTCATCAAGGTGACGAGGAGCATGCTGACAATGCGGTATGTCATGATGTGGCAGGCCTTTTTAGTGCATCGAGTACTTCATGAATAAAGGTCAAGCGCGCTTCTGTGCCAACCGTTTCGCGGATGACTTTCAATGCGGTTGCACCATCGAGTTTATATTCATGCGCTTTGGACTGTACCAGACTGATGAGTACCATTGGATCCACTTTTGTCTTTTCTCGGAATTCAATCCGTCCTGATTGGGGTCCAAGGGTGATTTGTTTGATCCCGAGTGCTTCAGCGAGTAAGCGGACTTTCGCCTGTTGAAATAAATTTTTCACTTGCGGCGGCAAGAGCCCGAAACGATCGATCATTTCGATTTCAATCTCAGAGAGAAGCTCCTCTGAAGCTGCTGAACTGATCCGTTTATAGAGCTCGAGTCTGAGCGGTACGTCATTTAAGTAATCGTTGGGAATCAAAGCAGGGATCTTCAAATCCACTTCGGCATGAGCCGATTCTGTTTGATCAAAATCAGGTGTCCGACCCTCACGAATGGCGGTGACAGCCTCATCCAGCATCTCCATGTACAGGGAGAAACCGATCGTTTGCATGTTTCCTGATTGATCCTCTCCCAGCAGTTCTCCGGCGCCTCGGATCTCAAGATCATGGGTGGCCAACTGAAAGCCAGCACCTAGATCACTCGCTGCTTCAATCGCCTCAAGCCGTTTGAGCGCATCGGGCGTCATGGCGCGAGGATCTGGTGTCAGCAGGTAGGCATAGGCTTGGTGGTGTGATCGACCAACGCGGCCTCTCAACTGATGCAATTGAGCCAGACCGAATTGATCAGCACGCTCAATCAAAATGGTGTTTGCAGAGGGAATATCGATTCCGGTTTCAATGATCGTTGAGCACACTAACACATTGTATTTCTTGTGATAAAAATCAGTCATGACGTCTTCAAGTTCGCGTTCACGCATCTGTCCATGAGCGACGATCACCCGCGCTTCTGGCACCAGTTGACGCACGTCATCTGCGGAGCGCTCGATACTTTTGACTTCGTTATGAAGGTAATACACCTGACCGCCACGCAACAACTCCCGAAGAATGGCTTCTTTGAGCAACGCATCTTCTTTTTGTTTGATGAAGGTTTTGATGGACAAGCGCCTGGCCGGCGGTGTCGCGATGACAGACAGGTCTCGAATACCGGCCATCGACAAATTGAGGGTTCGCGGGATGGGCGTTGCGGTGAGAGTCAGGACGTCAACATCAGCGCGATACTTTTTCAATCGTTCTTTTTGAGCGACACCAAATCGATGTTCTTCATCGATGATCAACAGTCCGAGTTTTGGCAGTTGAAGATCGCTCGAGAGGAGCTTATGGGTTCCTACCAGAATATCGACTTTGCCCTGATTGGAACGCTCAATGATGGCCTTCGTTTCTTTGGGTGATTTAAATCGACTGAGAACGTCGACGGTCACTGGCCAGTCAGCGAAGCGATCTCTAAATGACTCAAAATGTTGCTGAGCCAGAAGGGTTGTTGGAACCAACACACAGACTTGTTTGCCGCTGCTGACCGACGCAAATGCAGCGCGCATGGCGACTTCTGTTTTACCAAAGCCAACATCACCACAGACCAAGCGGTCCATGGGTCTTGGGGCCTTGAGGTCGGCAAGTACAGCGTCGATGGATGTTTCCTGATCAGGTGTTAATTCAAATGGGAAACCGTCAGCGAACCGATCATATTGGGTCTCATCGATTTGATGTGCATAGCCTTGTTTCGCGGCCCGTCGCGCATAAATGTCTAAAAGTTCAGCGGCTTTGTCTCGGATTTCCTCTGCGGCTTTTTGCTTGGCTTTACTCCAGCGATCGGTGCCGAGTTTGTGTGCAGACACGGCGTCGGGGTCACCGCCTGCATATCGACTTAATACGCCAAGATTGGTCACCGGAATATAGAGCTTGGCTCCATCTCGGTATTCGACGGTGACAAATTCATTGATGTCATGACCAAGCGCAATCGTCTCAAGCCCCTGGTAATGACCGACGCCGTGATCGAGGTGCACAATCGGATCGCCTACTTCGATTTCTGAGAGGTCCCGAACAATGAGGTCTGTCGCGATCTCGTGCTGTTTCCGTCGACGTCTTTGCGGCACTCGACGACCAAAGAGTTGGCTTTCGGGAACGATCGAAAATCCATCGACGGTGATCCCTTGATCCAATAAGCCGAGTGTGATCACTGCCGGTTGGGATTCAGGTTTGAAATCACTGAACTGTTCAAGCGGTTCAGGCCGTACGCCATGTTTGGCGAGAAGCTCAAGTAACGCTTCCCGTCGCCCCGCAGATTCTGCGACGAAGACCACGGATTGGCCGCTTTGCATCAATCGTTTGATTTTAGCGGCAGGG
>QXYM01000050.1:0-17053 GCA_009886945.1 Litorivicinus sp. | reverse complement strand
GGTCGTCCGCCTTGGCATCGAAGGTCACATCGGGCAATGGTCGAAGCCGCGGATGCTGCGTATCGGGATCGCGGATTTCAATGGAGCCATAAGGCTTCAGCTCAGAAAATAGTTCCTCGGTGCGAACAAATAACTTTTCAGGGGCCAAGATCGGTTTACGGCGATCGTGCCGAAGACTCTCATAGCGAGTTCCGACATCCCCCCAAAACTGCTCGAGTGCTTGATGTAATGCGCCAATCCGAACGGTTTGAGTGTCATTTGGCAAGTAATCGAACAGCGTTGCCATGTGGTTGAAGAATAGCGGAGCGTAGTACTCAACGCCCGGGGGCGCTAAGCCAGATGAGACATCTTGATAGATCGAGCAGTCTCTCGGATTCCCTTCAAAGGTTTCATGCCAATGATTCCGAAATGTCGTGATCCCGGTTTCGGTGAGCGGGATTTCACGCGCAGGTAAGAGTGTGACTGAGTCGACTTTGGTAATGGTGCGCTGAGTGTCTGGATCGAACGCTCTTAAGCTTTCGATTTCAGTATCAAAAAGCTCAATACGGAGCGGTTGTTGTGAGCCCATGGGGAAAACATCCAAGATGGCACCACGGACGGCAAATTCACCATGTTCATGAACAGTGTCCACGGCATGGTATCCAGATGCCTCGAGTCGCCGCCGCTCCGTATGCAGATCAAAAGTGTCTCCGGTCGTTAACACAAAGCGCTGGCCATCGAGATGCTCTCGTGGGGGTAAGCGATGTGCGAGTGTTTGGATCGGGAGTATCAATAATCCTCGGTGCAGGTCACTCAACTGACTCAGTGCTTTTAAACGCTCAGAGGTAATATCTTCATGCGGGGAGAAGCTGTCATAAGGCAATGTTTCCCAATCAGGGAGATGCACGATTGGAAGATCAACCGATCCATCAGCTTCGCCCTCGGCATCCAAATGGTGCTCCTGGCCCAAATAAAAATGCAGCGCATTGACGAGTTGCTGGGCATCTTGAGATTTTTCAACCAAGACTAAGACTAACGAGTTCGACCGCGAGGCAATGTCAGCGATGGCCAGTGGAATAGCGCTTTTGGGAAGATTCGACAGCGTTTTTAATGGGCTGCCAGCCGTTGGCAGCGAATCGATTAATGGTGGTTGAAGTATCAGCATGTCATGTCGTGGCTTTGTTTGAGACGAGAGTATAGGCGACAATCCATGGTTTCGCTTGGGAGAACTTTCAATGACGGTGCTGGTCGCTGATGAAGGACTACTGGGGCTCGCCGAGCTGGTACCCAGTCATTGCGAGATCCGTTGGTATTCTGGACGTGATATCTCACCGATCTTGCTGGAGGGTGCAGATGCACTGCTAGTGCGTTCAACCGCTCGTCTCGCCGTACATCAGTTACCGGAATCGATTCGATTGATCGGGACCGCCACGATCGGTACAGACCATCTACCATTGGCAGCCCTCGCTGAGCGGGGAGTGGCAGTTCACTCAGCCCCTGGATGTAACGCATTTGCTGTCACGGATTATGTGCTTTCTCATCTGTTCAGTTGGGCAAAATCACGGGGCCGTGCAGTCAATCAGGTGACCCTTGGAATCATTGGTGTGGGCGCGGTTGGCTCACTCTTGCATCAACGCGCCCAAGCGCTTGGGATTCACACTGTGTTGTCGGACCAGCCTCGCTACGATGCTGGAGACTTATCAGATCATGTGGCGCTAGAAGAGGTGATTCGGCAGTCGGATGTGATCAGTCTGCATGTTCCGCGGATTCCAGTGGGACACTATCGAACCGATCGCTTATTAACGGCCGATCAGTTGTCACGGATGAGGCGTCAGTCGCTATTAATTAATGCGTCACGTGGGCAGGTGTTGCACGAACACGACTTGCTCAACCAAACCCATTTTGATGTGGTTTTGGATGTATTCCCGAACGAGCCCGTGATCAGTGATGCTCTGATCAGCCGTGCCTGGCGCATCAGTCCACACATCGCAGGGCATTCTGCCGAAGGAAAGTATCGCGGAACAAAGCAGATTTTGAGGCGGGTGGCAGATGTTTTTGGATTTGAGCTGGAGCCACTCGATGAAGAAACGTTTCTCGCGTCGGTTGCTGGACCGCGACCGGACTCACAACATCTCATTGAGACAATTTTACAGGTGTGTCCAATGGCCGAGACCGATCGAAGACTTCGCGATCGCGTTTTTCGGGCGTTTGAGATGGAAAAGCCGGATGTGTTTGATGAAGTTCGGAAAATGTATCGGCTGAGACGAGAATCGGAGCGTTATCCTCTCTAAAAGATGTTGCGGCGCACAACCTATCCCTTATACTTTAGTGACACAGTTCGCGGGGAAGGATCGATGCGATTGAAATTAACAGAATGGACGGGATCAACTGCTGATCAGGCGTTGTCAGCCCGTGGTATGGAACGCGCCGAAATCGAAGCGCTTGTGCAACATGGCAAATATGAGCGCTTTCGGCCGCTCCGCGCGTTGTTCGAGTTAATGGTGAACTTCATGACGTTTTGCCGCTGGCGTGGCGAGATCCACATGAATGGGCGTCGTATTGGCCCTGTTCATCATCGAATCTTCCGCAATCCCCAAAAGAAATAACGCGGTCTCACCCAAGAATGGGTGAGAGCCAACGTGCATTTTCATCCACAGCTTCATCACGAAGTGCAGCGTAGGTCTTCAACTGATCCTGACCGATTTGTCCCAGCGTGAAGTAACGCGCTTCTGGATGCGCAAAATAAAATCCACTCACTGAGGCAGTCGGCCACATCGCCAAGCTTTCAGTCAATGAGATTCCCGTGGCAGCTTCAACATCTAATAGTGACCAGAGCGAGCGCTTCTCGCGATGATCTGGGCAGGCTGGATAGCCAGGTGCTGGGCGTATCCCACGATACTTTTCTCGAATTAATTCGTCATTCGATAAGGTTTCGTCACTCGCATAGCCCCAGAACTCTGTTCGGATTCTACGGTGCAGATGTTCTGCAAAGCTCTCCGCAAAACGGTCAGCCAAGGCCTTCAGTAGAATGGCTTGGTAGTCATCGTGCGCGTCTTCAAAGGCTTTGACGTGTGCATCGATGCCGTGACCGGTGGTGACTGCGAACGTACCGATGTAATCCAACTGTCCGGATTCTTTCGGAGCGATGAAATCACTGAGGCACAGTTGTGGTTTGCCATCAGGCATTGGACGTTGCTGTCGCAGCCAGTGTGTTCTCAACAGCTCACGCTCATGGTCCTCGGGGTCTAAGATGACAATGCTATTGCCTTCGGAATATGCTGGAAAGCAGCCTGCAACCGCGTCTGCCCGCAACCACTTTTCATCGATGATTCGATCGAGCATGCCTTGGGCATCTTCAAACAGCTGACGTGCCTCTGGTCCTTTTCTCGGATCATTCAAAATATCCGGGAATCGACCACTGAACTCCCAAGCATTGAAAAACGGCATCCAGTCGATGGTGTCTAAAAGTGCATCCAGGGGGTAATCATTCAACACAATCCGCCCGATGGAATTGGGTGTAACGATGGTGGAATGATCAAAGGTGAGATTGGCTGCACGTGCATTGGCATCAACAATGGATAAGAGCTTTTTCGGTGCTTTACCAGCATGTGCTTTGCGCTTGGTCTCGTGATCATCACGAATGGATTGATGGTAAGCATCGCGTTCATCACTTAATAGCTTCGAGGCAACACCGACAGCACGGGACGCATCTTTGACATAGAGCACGGGGCCTGAGTATGCCGGATCAATCTTCACGGATGTATGAGCAGGCGACGTGGTTGCTCCACCAATCAACAGTGGACAGGTGAAACCTTGGCGTTCCATTTCAGAGGCAACGGTCACCATTTCATCAAGCGATGGTGTGATCAGACCGGATAAACCAATGATGTCAGCATGATGCTCACGTGCTGCATCTAAGATCGTCTGAGTCGGGACCATGACACCTAAGTCAATGACCTTGAAGTTGTTGCACTGAAGAACAACGCCGACAATGTTTTTGCCGATGTCATGCACATCACCTTTGACCGTCGCCATGATGATGACCCCATGTTCTTGGCTGGTATCACCGGCAGCTTCTTTCTCTTCTTCGATGAACGGAATCAAGTGTGCCACCGCTTTTTTCATGACTCGCGCAGACTTCACGACCTGAGGTAGAAACATCTTTCCGGCCCCAAAGAGGTCGCCGACGGTATTCATCCCGTCCATCAAGGGCCCTTCGATGACTGATAAGGGTCGAGGTGCTTTTAATCGCGCCTCTTCGGTGTCGTCGACAACATGCGTATCGATTCCCTTGATCAAGGCGTAAGCCAGTCGCTCTTCACAGGAACCATTGCGCCACTCAGCAACGGTTGTGTCTTCCTCTTCTCGATCAACATTGTACGTGGGCGCTGCGTCGACCAAGCGTTCAGTGGAATCATCACGACGATTTAAAATCACGTCCTCAACCAACTCCCTGAGTTTGGAATCGATATCTTCATAGATCGCTAACTGTCCAGCATTGACGATCCCCATCGAGAGTCCCTGGCGGATGGCGTGAAATAAGAAGACGGAGTGCATCGCTTCACGCACCGCATTATTGCCCCGGAATGAGAAAGAAACATTGGAGATGCCACCCGAGATCGAACTGTGTGGACAATGCTCGGTAATGTCGCGACAGGCCTCAATAAAATCGAGCGCGTAGTTATTGTGTTCTTCGATTCCCGTGGCAACGGCAAAGACGTTGGGATCGAAGATGATATCCTCCGGAGGAAATCCAATAGTCTCTGTCAGGATCTTGCAGGAGCGTTGGCAGATTTCGAGTTTTCGAGCTCGAGTGTCCGCCTGACCAGTTTCATCAAAAGCCATCACCACAACGGCAAATCCGTATTGCCGAATTTTGCGTGCCTGCTCGATGAAAATGGCTTCGCCTTCTTTCAACGAAATTGAATTGATGATGCCTTTGCCCTGAACACATTGCATTCCAGCTTCTAAGATGTCCCATTTCGATGAGTCGATCATCACAGGCACTCTGGAAATATCAGGTTCAGATGCGATCAAATTCAAAAAAGTCACCATGGCCGACTGCGAGTCGAGCATGCCTTCATCCATATTGATATCGATGATCTGGGCTCCATTTTCCACCTGTTGTCTGGCGACCGCTAAGGCTTCATCGAACTCGCCGTTCAGAATTAAGCGTTTAAACATCGCAGACCCTGTGACGTTGGTCCGTTCTCCAACATTCACAAAGCCGGTTGTTTCATCGGCAATAAAGGGTTCAAGGCCAGACAATCGCATCAGCGGTTTCATCGTTGGAATCTGTCGTGGCTTCTCGGATGCGACCTGATCGGCGATGAGGCGGATGTGTTCGGGAGTGGTTCCACAACAGCCGCCGATAATATTGACCAGCCCAGCTCTCGCGTATTCCGCGACGATGTCCGCCATCTCAGCAGCGTCTAAGTCGTATTCACCGAATTGGTTTGGAAGGCCAGCATTGGGGTGTGCGGAAACAAAGGTATCAGCGACGCGTGACAGATCCGCCAAAAATGGACGGAGTTCTTGTGGGCCAAGTGCGCAATTAAGACCAATGGTTAGGGGTTTGGCATGACGAACAGAGAACCAGAAGGCTTCGGTTGTCTGACCCGACAAGGTCCGACCTGACGCATCTGTAATGGTCCCGGAGATCATGATGCGGATCTGGATGCCGGTTTCTCTGGCGACTTCGTCAATCGCAAATAGCGCGGCTTTGGCATTTAAGGTGTCGAAAATGGTTTCGACCAAAATCAGATCAGCGCCGCCTTCCAACAGCGCGCGGGTGGCCTCTGTGTAGGTCTTGACGAGTTGGCTGAAGGTAATATTGCGTGCGCCTGGGTCATTCACATCGGGGCTGATCGAGCAGGTCCTATTGGTTGGGCCAAGAACACCAGCGACCAACACAGGTCGATCGTATGAATCAGCCACTGTGCGTGCGAGCTTTGCAGCCTCGCGATTGAGTTCGCTGACCAAATCTTCCATGGCGTAGTCAGCCATCGACGGATGATTCGAATTAAAGGTATTGGTTTCAAGAATGCTTGCACCCGCATCGGCATACGCTTTGTGAATGGATGCGATCAGGTCTGGCTGGGTCAGCGTCAGCAGATCATTATTGCCTTTGAGATCTTGGGGAAAATCCTGAAATCGATCACCACGATAGTCGCTCTCACCGAGCCCCGCACCTTGGATCATGGTTCCCATGCCGCCATCTAAAATGACGATGGATTCTGTCAGTGTGGACTCAAGCCACTCGATGCGATCGTCACGTGTCATGCGTTACCCCGAACTCCTAACGCGTGACAGACAGCAAAGCTTAAGTCCGCGCGATTTAATGTGTAAAAATGGAAATCATTGACGCCCTCGCGACCGAGATCTTCCGCCTGCGATACCGCAGCATGAGCTGCGATGAGTTGGCGTGTGCTTGGGTCCTCATCGAGTCCTTCAAACAACGTTTTCAAGGTCGCTGGAATCGATGCACCACAGGCATCTGCAAACCGAACTAAGGTATTGAAGTTCGTGACTGGTAGAATCCCTGGAATCAATTCGACATTGATGTTTGCTGCAGCCACACGATCTCGAAACCTTAAGAAAATTGCGTTATCAAAAAAGAATTGGGTGATGGCACGGTGTCCGCCGGCATCGACTTTGCGCTTGAGATTATCCAGATCGGTGTCGGCCGAGATCGCCTGTGGATGCGTCTCGGGGTAGGCTGCAACAAAGAGTTCAAACGGATGTTTCGCAAGTAGGCCTTCGACCAAATCCGACGCGTAGGCATAGCCATTCGGGTGTGGTTGATAGTCGGCTTCAGCACCACCTTCAGGGTCACCACGAAGTGCGACGATTTGTCGGACCCCCATCGACCAATAGTCATCTGCGATCGCATCGATTTCATCACGCGGCGCGCCAACACAGGTCAAATGTGGCACAGGCTTGAGTTCGGTTTTCGTTAAGATGCTCTCGATCACTTGATGGGTCCGCTCACGTGTCGAGCCATCAGCACCATAAGTCACAGACACAAACTCAGGATTCAAAGGCGCTAATCGTTCGACCGTTTTCCAAAGACTTGCCTCAGCTTCAGGAGTTTTTGGGGGGAAAAATTCAAATGATACGCGAGGCGCACTCATGTTCGATCCTTATTCTTTTCTGAAACCAATAAACTGATATCCAAGACGTCGCCGGGGAGGACGTTGGTGGACGAAATCGTCAGTCCAGCTTCTCGAAGCCAGTGGTGGATATCGGAGATTTTAATACTGACCGACGGAGGCGTTGTTGCCTCTGCTGACGCGGTAAATGCCACCAAGAGCAATCGGCCATTGGGTTTCAGGACTCGGGTGGCTTCTTTAATCAACGCATCAGGATTGGATGCGAAATACAACACTTGATCAATGGTGACTGTATCAAAATGCCGTGCTGGAAAGCGCATTTGATACATGTCTTCTTGGCGTACCGTCAAGTGAGGAAGATCAGCGTCGGCCAGCGCGTTTCTTGCGACCATCACCATTTTTTTCGAGAGATCAATGCCGACACCGCTGGCTGCTAAAGGTCCAGCTATTTTGAGCATACGACCTGTTCCGGTCGCGATGTCTAATAAATGCCCAACGGGCTTTCCAGACAGAGCCTCTTGAACGGCATCACTGAAGCGTTGTTCATCACCATGGTATTCGTGCAAACGCAACCAATCAGGCACTTCTGTCTCGACAAATTCTTCGGATAATTTTGCACGTGCATCACGAAGTTCATTGAGTCGTGCTTGATCTAATTCCATCAGATCATCATCGACCGGCAACTGCTCGAGTAAGTCGTGAACCAATTGCTGACAAGACACATTCTGGGCGACTCGGTAAAATACCCAGTGTTGCTCACGAAAGCTTTCGAGCACTCCTGCATCTTGTAGTAGTTTTAAATGACGGGAAACGCGCGGCTGTGATTGGCCGACAATCCGCATCAGTTCTGATACAGTCAACTCGCCTTGTGCGCACAGGCGCGTGAGTCGGAACCGAGTCGGTTCAGCCATCGCCTTTAATGCGTCGATATAGTCGTCATAGGATGTCCACATGACGGATATAATAATATAAAGATATCTTTATGTTCAATGGAGATTTGATGTTAGAGCCTACCGTTCATTTTCACACCATTCCGCTGAAACAATCCGATGGCCTTCTGGGTGTCGCGGTCTTGGACCGCCCAAAGGCACTGAATGCCCTGGATCACACCATGATTCGCGAACTGTTAACGATCGTTGAGACCGTTGAGTCGGATGCATCGATTCGCGGATTGTGGATCGAATCCTCGGCTGAAAAAGCGTTTTGCGCCGGTGGTGATGTGCGCGATGTGACCAATCATGGGCAGGCTGGCGGATTAACAGACCTGAGTAATTCCTCAGACTATCTGGCTGATGAATACCTGTTGGATGTTTGGTTACGGTACTGCTCGAAACCGGTATTTGCTTGGGGTGATGGTTACATCATGGGTGGCGGAATGGGCGTGTTTCAAGGTGCTGATGTTCGCTTCGTCACCGAGTATTCAAGTCTCGCGATGCCAGAAGTGCGCATTGGTTTTGTTCCAGATTGTGGTGGCAGTTGGTTTTTGAACCATGTCCCCAAGGGTCTTGGAATCTGCTTGGCCATGAGTGGTGTAACGGTTGGAGCAGCCGACGGTTGTTGGTTGAATCTGGCTGATTGGTTGTTACCAAGAGCGGAGAAATCGACACTCTTTGATGCTGTGTTAGCGCTGAATTATGCGTCAAAATCTCAGGCGTTAGCGGAACTCGGTTCGATCCTGCAAGACGCAACGACTGAATCTCCAAGGCAAGGTCCTTGGGAAGAAAATGGTGAACGATTAGCCAATAGCATTCGTCATCAAACGCCCCTGAACGTTTGGCACGCGATGCAGGCCTGGCACCATGACGTCCCGGAGTTATTTATCGGTCTTGAACAAGCAAGCCCAGGCGCCGCCATGGTTGCTGGCTATCAGCAACAACGCATGAAATATCAAAATCTCATTCATGCGGTTATTCAGGAACACGATATCGGAATGCAGATGTTGTCGGACGGTGAGTGGTGCGAAGGTGTTCGTGCTCTCCTGATCGATAAGGATAAAAATCCTCAGTGGCGGTTTGCGACCATCGAAGAGGTCACGCCTGACTGGATACAGGCGATGTTAGCCCCCATGGAGTGGACAACGACACATCCCTTGGCAGGCAAGTTGGCTGCCAAAGGACTTTTGCACGATTAAGACAACGATAAAGGACTCCACATGAAAGTGTCATTTTTAGGATTAGGCGTGATGGGATATCCCATGGCGGGTCATTTGGCCAAAGCGGGACATGAGGTCACGGTTTACAACAGAACATTTCAGAAAGCACAGCAGTGGGCTGAGGAGTTTGGTGGCCAATCCGCTAAAACCCCAAAAGAGGCCGCTGTTGGCCAAGACATCGTCTTCGCCTGCGTGGGGAATGACGATGATTTACGGAGCATCACCTTGGGTGACGATGGGGCCTTCGCCGGAATGAGTGAAGGTGCGCTCTTCGTGGATCACACCACAGCTAGCGCTGAGGTGGCTCGCGAACTCGGTGCGATGGCGAAATCGCTCAATGTTGGGTTTATGGATGCGCCCGTGTCTGGTGGCCAGCAGGGTGCCGAGAATGGTGCCCTAACGGTGATGGTTGGTGGTAGCCAAGCGCATTTCGATCGAGCTGCTCCCGTGATTGACGCCTTTGCCCGCGCTTGTACTTTGATGGGAGACGTTGGTGCCGGTCAGTTAACCAAGATGGTCAATCAAATCTGTATTGCCGGTCTCGTTGAGGCCTTATCTGAGGGATTATCCTTTGCCCGAGCAGCAGGTCTTGACGCCCACAAAGTCGTGGATGTGATCAGTAAAGGTGCTGCGCAATCCTGGCAAATGGAAAATCGCTACAAGACGATGCTCGCTGATGAGTTTGAGCATGGCTTTGCGGTCGATTGGATGCGGAAAGATTTATCGATTTGTCTGGCTGAAGCGCGGAAGAATGGTTCAGCGTTACCCATTACCGCGGCTGTTGACCAGTTGTATGGTGAAGTCCAAGCGATGGGCGGAAACCGTTGGGATACATCCAGTTTATTTGCGCGCCTTGAGGCGATGCGCCAGCACGGTGGCAAATAAACCGTTCGATAGCCTGATCAACCGTTTGGCCCGCAGAGAGCACTCGCGGGTCGAATTGGATCGTAAACTTCAAACCGTACACCCCGAACTCTCTCAAGAGGAGCGTGTACAACTCCTCGATCGGTTGGTTGAGCTCAATTTGCAATCCGACACGCGGTTCGCGGAGATGCTGATTCGGTCTCGATTGCAGCGCGGTCAAGGTCGTCGCCGAATTGAGCAAGAGCTTGCGCAACACGCGATTGATGTTGGCGAAGTCGCTGAGCATTTTGATGAAGCTGATGTCAGCGAGAGTGAGCGTTGCTATGCCGCGCTTGAGAAGTGGATGCGGAGTAAAAAAGATCCAAACCGAGAGAAAGCGTTCCGATTTTTAGCCTCACGGGGCTTCAATTTTTCGGATGCAACAGAAGCAGTCAACGCGATTTTCCGCTAGCATTGCTCCTCACTTGAATTCCAGATGTTTGAAAAACCATGAAAAGCGCTGAAATCCGTTCGCAATTCCTTGAATACTTCCAGGAGAATGGCCACACCATCGTGTCGTCGAGCCCATTGATTCCCGGTAACGATCCCACCCTGTTGTTTACCAATGCCGGGATGGTGCAATTTAAAGATGTATTTACCGGTGAAGAAACGCGTCCTTATCACAGAGCAACGACCTCTCAGCGTTGTGTGAGAGCCGGCGGAAAACATAATGATTTAGAAAATGTGGGGTATACCGCTCGTCATCATACATTTTTTGAAATGCTCGGGAATTTCAGTTTTGGCGACTACTTCAAAGAAGATGCCATTCGGTTTGCCTGGGATTTTCTGACCAAACGGTTAGGTCTTCCGGAAGAACGTCTTTGGGTGACAGTTCATCACTCGGATCAAGAGGCTGAAGACATTTGGATTCAGACCATTGGTGTGGATCCGAACCGGCTTTCTCGCTTGGGTGACAAAGACAATTTTTGGTCGATGGGAGACACAGGTCCCTGCGGTCCGTGCAGTGAAATCTTCTACGATCATGGGCCGGATGTCCCTGGCGGCCCTCCCGGATCAGACGATGATGATCTGGATCGGTATATTGAGATTTGGAATTTAGTCTTCATGCAGTTCGAGCAGTCAGCCGATGGGACTCGAACGCCACTTCCGAAGCCGTCTGTTGATACGGGAATGGGTCTCGAACGCATCGCAGCTGTGATGCAGCATGTGCACTCCAACTACGAGATTGATTTATTTCAAGCACTCTTGAAGGCTGCAGCCGAAGTCACTCACACGCAGGATTTAGAGGCTAAATCCCTGCGGGTGATTGCCGATCATATCCGCAGCTGTTCGTTTTTGATTTGCGATGGCGTTTTGCCATCCAACGAGGGTCGTGGCTATGTCTTGCGGCGAATCATTCGTCGCGCCATTCGTCACGGCCATAAGCTTGGTTGCGATCAGCCGTTCTTCCATAAAATTGTGCACACGCTGGTGGCCGAGATGGGCGAAGCCTATGCAGAACTCCGTGACAACGAAGATCGGATTGTGGCTGCACTCAAACAGGAAGAAGCACAGTTTGCCAAAACCCTCGATGCGGGCATGAAAGTCCTCGAGGATGCGGTGTCGTCATTGACCTCCAAGACACTTCCGGGAGAGTTAATCTTTAGGCTTTACGACACGCACGGTTTTCCAGTGGACCTGACCAACGACATCGCGCGTGAGCGGGATTTGGAGCTGGACATCGCGGGTTTTGAGAAAGCCATGGATGAGCAGCGGGAAAAATCGAGGCAGGGATCGAGTTTTGCCGTAGAAGGTCAGGTTCGGTTTGATTTGGATGGGTCAACTGAGTTTTTGGGGTACACCCATCTGGATGCGAGTGCGGTCGTTGTGGCACTCGCCAAAGACGGTGAACAAGTGGATGCGTTAGCGGCTGGCGATTCAGGAATCGTGGTGCTGAACCAAACACCCTTCTATGCTGAAAGCGGCGGGCAACAAGGGGACATCGGCTAACGGCTCGTATCAAGTGATGGGCACGAAGAAATTTGGGTCGCATTTCGGTCATGAAGGCAAGTTGGGCATGGGCGAATTGAAAGTGGGCGATACTGTCAACGCTCGTGTCGAAGGACCACGACGCCAGGCAACTGCACTGAATCATTCAGCCACCCATCTACTGCATGCGGCTCTTCGAACCGTGCTTGGGGATCATGTGACGCAAAAGGGCTCACTCGTGACTCACGAGCGCACGCGGTTTGATTTTTCGCATCCACAACCTGTCACTGCTGAAGAATTGATTGCGATTGAAAGCATGGTGAATCGAGAGATTCGGCAGAATGAAGTCGTCGAGACCCGCGTCATGCCGATTGAGGAAGCAAAAGCTGCCGGTGCGATGGCGCTCTTTGGGGAAAAATACGACGACGAAGTGCGTGTGTTATCGATGGGCGACTTCTCCGTCGAGCTATGCGGCGGAACGCACGTGGCACGGACCGGCGATATTGGATTATTCAAAATTCTCTCCGAGGGCGGGGTCGCCTCTGGCGTGCGTCGCATTGAGGCTGTGACTGGCGAGGGCGCCTTGGAACAAGTGGTGGCGCTTGAGGCCACATTGGATCAGGCAGCAGCGCTCTTAAAAACCGGCGCAGATTCGATTGTCTCGAAAATTGAGCAGATGACCGAACGATTAAAAGTCACCGAGCGAGAAGTTGACGCCCTGAAAATGAAGCTTGCGACGCAAGCGGGTGGAGATTTGCTCGACGATGTCGTCGATGTCTGCGGTGTTCAATGCTTGGTTGCGAGCTTGGATGGGCAAGATCCGAAGACACTCAGGGACACGCTGGATCGAGTGAAAAATCGCTTATCACAGGGGGTTGTGGTGCTGGCGACGGTGCGTGACGAGAAGGTCAATTTGATTGCAGGCGTGACAGATAATTTGACCGACCGAGTGAAAGCCGGCGATCTGATTGGATTTGTGGCTGCGCAAGTGGGCGGCCGCGGGGGCGGTCGTGCAGATATGGCGCAAGCCGGTGGTACGGAGCCTGCATCATTGCCAGATGCCATGAAATCCGTGGCTGCATGGCTTGAAGAGCAATTGAGTTAGGAAGTTCGATGGCATTAATCGTTCAAAAATATGGCGGTACCAGTGTCGGTACGGTCGAGCGCATCCAAGGGGTTGCCAACAAAGTAAAAGGGTTCAGAGATCAAGGACACGATGTGGTCGTGGTGGTCTCTGCCATGAGTGGTGAAACCAATCGTTTGATTGGTATGGCCAATGAAATCAGTCACCGTCCTGTGCCTCGAGAAATGGATGTCCTCGTCTCAACCGGTGAGCAAGTGACCATTGCTCTGTTGGCGATGGCCTTGAGCGAATTGAACTGCCCAGCGAAGAGCTACACCGGTGGCCAAGTTCGAATCCACACCGATAGTTCTCACACTAAGGCCCGTATCCAAGCGATTGATGATGCGAAGATGCGGGCAGATCTGTCGGCTGGCCGCGTCGTCATTGTCGCTGGATTTCAGGGGATGGATGAGCAGGACAACATTACGACGCTCGGTCGTGGTGGATCAGACACCACTGCGGTTGCCTTAGCGGCTGCGTTAAAAGCCGATGAATGTCAGATTTACACCGATGTGGATGGTGTCTACACCACCGACCCACGTGTGGTTGATTCTGCGCGTCGGTTGTCAAAAATTACCTTTGAAGAGATGCTTGAAATGGCATCTCTTGGTTCGAAAGTCTTGCAAATTCGGTCGGTGGAATTTGCCGGCAAATACAATGTGCCACTGCGTGTGCTCTCGACCTTTGAAGAGGGCCCAGGCACCTTGATTACTACTGAGGAGTTAGATTCCATGGAACAACCCGTCATTTCCGGTATTGCGTTCAATCGTGATGAGGCCAAGCTCACATTGCTCGGCGTGCCTGATGTTCCTGGTGTTGCCGCCAAAATTTTAGCGCCGATCGGTGCGAAAAATATTGAGGTTGACATGATCGTACAGAATGTCGGCGCAGATCAGACCACTGACTTTACCTTTACCGTCCATCGAAATGATGTTGATGCCGCATTTGATGTGCTTGAAGGGGTTTCCCTGGAACTCGGTGCCCGTGAAGTCCGAAAAGATGCCAAGATCTGTAAAGTGTCAGTCGTCGGCGTCGGGATGCGCTCTCACGCTGGGGTTGCGAGCCAGATGTTTGAAACTTTGGCAGCTGAAGGCATCAATATTCAGATGATCTCAACGTCAGAAATTAAGATTTCTGTGGTGGTCGATGAGAAGTATCTCGAACTTGCGGTTCGAGCTCTTCATCAGGCGTTTGACTTGGCCCTTGAGGATGCCAGTTAACACTCCCGATGCGTTCCAAGGGATTGATCGCCTGTATGGTGATCATGCCTATCGCAGACTCTCCCAGAAACGGGTCTATGTGGTTGGGATCGGTGGCGTTGGATCTTGGGTCGTTGAAAGCCTGGCTCGATCAGGCTTGGGTGAGATTCGTATGGCAGATCTTGATGATCTCTGCGTGACCAACACCAATCGCCAAATTCATGCGCTGAGAACGACCATTGGCCAGTCCAAAATTGAAGTGATGGCTGCTCGATGTCGCGAGATTAACCCGGAGATCCAAGTCAGATGCGATCACGCATTTGTGACCGACCAAACAGTTGAAGCACTGATCACCCCTGATTTAGATCTGGTGATTGATTGTGGTGACAATCAGATGGCGAAGTCAGCACTCATTGCGCACTGTCGGCGAACCCACATTCCGGTCATTACGATTGGTGCCGCTGGTGGACGGATTGATCCATCGAAAGTCCAGATTCGCGATCTGGCGAAAACGGAGGGCGACGCATTGTTGGCCTCGGTGAGACAAACACTGAGGAATCGTTACGGATTTTCTCGAACTCCCACCAAACGCTTTTCAGTCAGCGCTGTGTATTCCGACGAGCAAACCCGATACCGCCAGGCTGATGGCTCGATTGGACAACAAAAACCCGGATCGGGTGCCTCCCGCCTCGATTGTGCTGGGAGTCTGGGTGCCGTCACGCATATCACCGCCGTCTTCGCGTTTCATGCAACCGCCAAGGCGATTGAGCGACTCCTTAGTTCACCACCTCAATCGTGAGCGAGGGCCAGTGGCTGATCCAATCATAGTTAGGATCTGTATCAGGCCGAATCACCACACCACTCAACAGATACCGATCGGCAGTCGGAAGATTCAGGTTCACTTGCCCATCTTGGTCTGTGTAGGCCTCTGCGACGACTTGCCGGTCACTGTGTCGGAAGGCTTTGACAAGAACGCCTTCCAAGGGGGTTTGTTGCTCAAAGAGTGTGACTTGATAATTCCCGGTGTTCAGTTGACTCCAACTGCCGTTTAAAACGAATTCAAATGGCATTTCGCCAGTCAGTGTATCTTCGACTCGGGCACCTCCCACTTGAATCAGGCTTTTGGCGCATCGAACATAGCGTTCGGTCACAGGCACAGTTTTGGGGAGATCTGCATGTTGATTCAATTGTTGTTCCAGACCATCGAGCGCAATGTAGTTAGCCCAACGCTCATCACCATCACCAAAGCGAATCGAAAACGGAGTGGTTTGGTGAATCAGTTGATTTAAACCTGCACTGACTTGAGCGCGAGCGGCAGGTCGAGAATCACCCAGTAATCCGGAGATTGATTGCTTTGTCTGGTTGATCAGAACAAAGTTGGCGGTCTCTTCCGGTAGATAGGGTTGTGCACTACCGCGGAAGGTCTCGCCGACTTTGAGAGTGATATCAATGGTTTGGTTGACATCTGTGTAGTGATCTGAGGGTTCGATCCAAAATTCGTGCGCTTGGATTTGTGTACTTGCGACCAGAAGACCGATGGAGAATGTTAGGCTGTGATGTAATGTCATTCTGACCTCTAGTGATTGAGAAACCACGTCATGAAAAGTTTGTTGCTGGCTCTACTGTTCGCGATTTCCAGTCAGCTCGCAAGTGCTCACGAGATGCGTCCATCCATTGCATCCTTATCCGTGGATTCGCAGGGTATCCTGACTCTCGATTTAGTCACTAATCTGGAGGCTTGGCTCGCTGAGATCAATCCATCGCTGTCAGATACCAACGATTCACCAAATGCTGAGCAGTACGATCGATACCGACAGTTAGATCCCGATGCACTGACTGCACTTGCTGATGATGCCAGTGATGCCTTAGCGGATGCGATCCATATCCGGTCTGGCCAAGAGACGGTTGCCATGACCCTGTCGGGTGTCGAGGTATTGCCTGTCGATGATCCTGAATTGCCGAGGGACACGAAGCTTCAATTCGTCGGCGGTCTCCCAGATGGTGCCGATCACCTGGTGTATCGAGTTGATGATCGTTTCCCAAATACTGCAGTGCGGTTGTTTCTGACCAAGGCTGATCCGAGAGTGCAATTTGTCAAAACAGGAGCGTCATCGGATCCTTTGTCGCTTGATCAGCGTGTCGAGAGGTCGGTCCTTGGGTTGATTGGTGAGTACATCGAGCTTGGGTTCACCCACATCATCCCCCGGGGTCTTGACCACATCATTTTTATTCTCGGATTAACACTGATCTCCAAGCGATTCATTGATCTGGTGATCCAGGTCACAGCTTTTACCGTCGCTCACTCGGTCACGCTTGCAATGGGTTTATATGGTGTATTGAATTTACCGGCATCGATCGTTGAGCCCTTAATTGCCGCTTCCATTGTGTATGTGGCTATCGAAAATATCTGGCATCACCGAGTCAATACCTCCCGCACGGTGATCGTGTTTGCGTTTGGATTGCTCCATGGGCTTGGTTTTGCGGGTGTCCTGACCGAGCTTGGGTTGCCTGAGCGAGACTTTGTGATTGGTTTGCTGTCATTCAATGGGGGAGTTGAGCTAGGCCAGTTCGCGGTGATACTCATTGCTTATTTCTCGGTGGGGATCTGGGTTGTTCGTTATTCTTGGTATCAGAGTCGGATTGCAACGCCCTTGTC
>QXYM01000005.1 GCA_009886945.1 Litorivicinus sp. | reverse complement strand
GGGATCGGCATGGTTTTGTGGGCAGCCGTAAATTGGAACATGTCAAATGGCTCACCTGATGACGTCAACTGCCCATGAAATTTCCGGCCATACCAACTCGCTGTGCCAAGCTCTGTAAATCCCGCTCCGACCGGTTCGACTCGATACGTCACACCATCGACTTCATAGCTCTCAGGATTTCCATATTGAGCCAAGGGTTCAGGTTGCGCTTTCGGCTCTGGGATCGATGCCACATCAATGGATGCAATCAGAGGAGGTCCATCGGGCACCTCCTCGGACGTCGACGCCACTTCATCAACCGATGCATCAGCACCAATCCACTGTTGAACGGAAGCACAGCCAGACGCAATGAGCAGCGGAAAGAGAAGAAACAGCCGAATCACAAAGACAACTCCTGCGCGATTTCTTCAGACAATTGAGTCACTGCCATGGCATATAAGGGTGATCGGTTATATCGTGTGATGACGTAGAAATTCTTAGTAACAGCCCAGTACTCATCCCCATTTGCGCCATGCAATCCGAGGACATCCAAGGGCAAACTAGCCCAATTGGCCGGTATTCCCGAAACACCTTTCGAGATCAATTCCTGCCCGGTCTCTTTGACTTCAATTCGCGACTCCATCCGCTCAACAAGGGATGCAGCATTGCCGACAGGGGCAGCGATTCCATAGGTGTTGTCCCAGCCATGTTCGGCCAGATAATTGGCGACCGATCCGATCGCGTCGATGGGATTATTGATCAAATCACGACGACCGTCGTTATCAAAATCGATCGCATACGCGAGATAACTGGATGGGATGAACTGACCAAAACCCATGGCTCCCGCATAGGATCCTTTTAACTCAGTTGGCTTTAAGTTTTCCTCTTGACCAAGCAAAAACAGGGACTCAAGTTCTCCTAAGAAAAACTTCGCGCGCTTCGGATAATCAAGTCCAAGCGTCGCTAAGGCATCCAGTGCCCGAAAGCTGCCTTTGTTTTTTCCGTAGTAGGTCTCCACTCCAATAATCGCAAGGATCACTTCGACCGGAACTCCGAGCTCTCTCTCCGCACGGATTAACGTCTCTTGGTGGGTCTCATAGAATCGACGCGCTGCTGTGACGCGAGCGGATTTTAAGAAAATCGGCCGATAATCTTTCCATTCTTTCTTTTCCGCGGGCCGATTCATGGCGTTAATCACAGAATCCAAACGCTTCGCTTGAGACATCACTGACAGTACATCATCCCGATCTAAGCCTTTCGCCGCCAAACGATCAGCCATCGCTTTGACTTCAGCACGTTCAGCATAATTCGCCTGTGCCGTTGAGACAGTTGCCCCCAAAAGACCCAAGGCAACAGCAATGGTTTGAAAAATACGCATCATGACTCCCCTGAAAGCACACGTTTCGTTCGTTGCATCGCCATAATTAAACCAAATCCAATCAACAACGAAACAATTGAGGTTCCACCATAACTAATTAACGGCAAGGGCACACCTACCACAGGTAAAACTCCACTAACCATTCCCAAATTCACAAACACATAGACAAAAAATGTCAGCGTCACAGACCCTGATAATAAACGACCAAAATGTCCTTGTGCGCGCATCGTCAACACTAAACACCGTCCAAGGATCAGAGCATAGAGAATTAACAAGAGACTAACGCCCACAAATCCCATCTCTTCACCGATCACCGCCACGATGAAGTCTGTGTGTGATTCCGGCAAAAACTTGAGTTGCGCCTGCGTTCCTGCAGCATAGCCCTTACCAAACATGCCTCCAGACCCGAGTGCGGTCATTGCCTGAATGGTATTCCAACCAGCTCCCAAGGGGTCACTCTGCGGATCGAGTAATGTCAGTACTCGCGTTCTCTGATAGTCGCGCATCACCATCCAAAGAACGGGAAGTGAGGCAACACCAAGACCGCCCAAAATCGCCAACAGGCGCCAAGAAATCCCCGCCAAAAAAATCACAAAAAAGCCAGATCCTGCAATGATGATGCTGGTTCCCAAGTCAGGCTGTTTGGCGATGAGTGCAACCGGAATCACGATCAAGAGTGCAGCAATCGCCAGTTGAGAGATTGTGGGAGGCAACTGACGCCGAGTCAGCCACCAGGTCACCATTGCTGGTAACGCCAGCTTCATGAGTTCTGATGGCTGGAATCGGGGAAGACCCGGTAGATCAAGCCATCGCTGGGCGCCCTTAGCTCCGACACCGATCACTAAAACAGCAATCAGTAACAAGATCGCGAATGCAAAAATAAACGGCGTGACATGGACAATAATGTCGCGTCTGACCTGCGACAAAATTGCCATCACACCCAAGCCGACAACCACATGGGCGCCTTGCCGAATCACCATCGAAAGACTTTGCCCAGACGCAGAATATAAAATGATCAGCCCATACAAGGCGGTCACCAAGACAAACAGAGTCAACAACGGATCGACACCATACCGTTGGGCAAATCGTTTGGGTCGAAAGGATTCGATCTGACCGATATCAGTTGCTGTCAGCATTGCCATACCCGAGCACTTGTTGATTCATTGCCGACACATAAGTCTCATCCGGCGCGCGCTCACCTTCATTACGCTCCAGCATCCAATAATCGAAGATCTGTCTGGCAACAGGAGCGGCCGTGGTCCCGCCGGAGCCACCATTTTCAATCACCAATGCAAGGACGATGCTGGGTGAATCGGCAGGGGCAAACCCGACAAACAGCGCATGATCTCTCAGGCGCTCTTCGATTTCTTCTTCTTTATATTCCTCTTCCTGGCCGATACTGAATACCTGTGCTGTCCCCGTTTTTCCAGCGATCCGATAATTCAGCCCTCGAGCAGCGCCTCGAGCCGTCCCGCGCTCGCCGTGCAGCACATCTTCCATCGCGTCAATCATCCGCTCCCAGTCCATCGAGTCTCCCAAGGGAACCGGAGAGCCAGCATCAACATCCTCAAGAACGGAAAAATGGGGTTCAATAAAATTGCCGCGGCGGGCCATCGCCGTTGTTGCAGCAGCTAATTGCAAGGGTGTCGTGACCCAAAAGCCCTGCCCAATCCCCGAAATCACCGTTTCACCCAAATACCACGACTGGTTTCTCGCTTGCCGCTTCCATTCTCGACTCGGCAGGATCCCTGGGAGATCTCCCTGAATATCGCGACCCTGACGTCGACCAAAACCAAACCAACGCATGCCTTCAGACATCTGGTCTACACCCAGCCGAACTGCCATTTCATAGAAATACGTATCACAGGATTCGATCACGGCTTTCTCGATATTGACTCGGCCATGCCCCCACTTTTTCCAGTCGCGATATTTGTGATCATCGCCCGATAGCTGGAAAAAGCCGCGGTCAGAAATCTCTTTCTCCCATGTCACCGCACCGTAATGCAGGCCAACAAGACCCAGCATCGGTTTAATGGTTGATCCTGGCGGATACTGCCCCCGTAACGCACGGTTAAACAGCGGCGTATCTTGGTTGACCTGAAGCGCTGCATATTCCGCCTGACTGATGCCACCAATAAATGCATTGGCATCATAGGTGGGCGCACTAGCCAATCCAAGGATCCCGCCAGTCTGAGGATCCATTGCAACGATCGCTCCACGTCGATCACCTAAGGCTTCATACAGCTTCGCCGTCAGACCAATATCAAGATGCAATGGAATATCGGCACCGGGGACAGGATCATCTCTGTCCACCGATCGCATAATCTGACCTCTGGCACTCGTTTCAACACGCTCGACACCCACTTGCCCGAGCAATGCATCTTCGTACGCTTTCTCAACCCCGGACTTTCCAATGGTCTCAGTTCCGGCGTAGCGACTCTCTTCAATCGCTTGTAATTCATTGAGCGACAGTCGGCCCACGTATCCCAAACTGTGCGCTGTCAACCCACCGTAGGGGTAAAACCGTGTTGGCCTTGCCTCAATCTGCAATCCAGGGAATTGAAACAAATCAACAGCGATCAAGGCCGCCTCAGACTCTGAAAGATCGTCTTTCACAACCACTGGATCACGCGGGCGTCGCCGTGACTTCAGATTCTTGGCGAACCGCTCGGCATCTCCATCTGTAAACTCGATGCGTGAACGCACTTCTGAGACCATCACATCAATATCATCCACTTCTTCCGGCACCAGAAGCAGCTGAAGATTCGGGCGGTTCTCAGCCAGAATCAGTCCATTGCGGTCCACAATTAATCCGCGCGCGGGACTGACGGGAAGCGTTTGCAGTCGATTCGCCTCAGAGGCTGTTTGGAAACGTTCGGTTTCAATCAACTGGAGCCAGATCAGACGGACCACGAGCAAGATCAAAAGACAGGCACCACCGATTGCCGCCACCATCAACCGGTTTTGAATCAAATGTTTTTCACGAACACCGGTGGAAAGCTCCAACCTTAACTCCTGTGATAAGGGTGTCCCTGGCGGACACTATCGGCTCGATACAACTGCTCGATGACAATCACTCGAGCAAGCGGATGCGGAAAGACCAAGTTCGAAAGACTCCACTGCACGTCTGCGCGAGCACGCACATCATCGCACCACCCATCGGCTCCGCCTATAGCAAAGACCAAAGATCGGCCTGATAGTTCCCACTGGGTCAGCTGATCGGCCAGTTCAGTCGTGGAATATGATCGCCCTCGTTCATCTAAAAGAATCAAAAAATCATGACTTTTGAGTCGATCAAAGAGTCGCTTGCGGTGCTCCTCTCGCGCGTCGGCACCGTTTTTTTTAGAGGCGGTGATCTCTTCGACCACCAATTGAAATTGATGACGAAATCGAGGCAGATACTCAGCGCAGCCATCCTGGACCCAAGATGGCATTTTTTGCCCAACAGCCAACAACCTGACATCCGCCATTAATGCGCGCTTTCCTCGTCAGCACCACGACCACGTCGCTCCCACAAGCGTTCGAGGTCATAAAATTCACGAATGGGTGGTTGCATGACGTGAAGAACCACAGAGTCAAAATCGACCAAGACCCATTCGGCAGCGTCTGCACCTTCACTTCCGAGTGCTCCGACACCGTGTTTGGCTTTCATCTCTTGAGCGACATGATCCGCAAGGGATTTAACATGTCGGCTTGAGGTCCCACTGGCAATCACCAGAAAGTCGGTCACCGATGTTTGTCCGCGCACATCAACAATTCGAATATCGAGCGCTTTGAGGTCTTCTAACGCATCCACAATGAAGCGTGTTAGGTCAGTATCTTCAGTCATTCAGTATCCTGATACAAATGGTTGCTGCCAATATAGTCGGCAATGGTTGGGGGGATCGGTAGTTGCGATGTGCCGCGAGCGATCAGCTCACGAACAGCGGTCGAAGAGACCGGTATTTCTGGGGTATCCAAGCGATAGAGTCGACCAGAAGGCACTTCGGACAAATCGATCGCGCGATTGACCTCAACCATCTGACTCAACAAACCAGGGATTTCAATTCGCTCACCGGCACGCTTGAGAACACAAAGATGGCACAGTGACGGAAGTTTGTCTGGTTGATACCAGGACTCAAGACTGCGCACAGCATCCGCCCCTAAGGCCAAAACGATCGGCTCCTGTTCACCATAGATCGCACGCAGTGAACACAGCGTGTCAACGGTATAGCTCGGACCATCACGACCAAGCTCGATCGGGTCTACCGTCACACCAGAAATCTCATCCATAGCCAGTTTCAGCATCGCCAAACGATGCGCTGACGACACCCGACTGCTTCGATGTGGGGGCTGACGATTGGGAATCACACGAATCGTCGCATCTGGAAATGCATCTCTCAATGACATCGCCATCGCGACATGACCGTTATGAACAGGATCAAAGGTTCCGCCAAATAGAACCTGCACTAAGCGCGCACCTGACCATCTCCGAAGACGATCCATTTTTGATTGGTCAGTCCCTCAAGACCAACCGGTCCGCGAACATGAATTCGGTCTGTTGAAATTCCAATTTCAGCTCCAAGCCCGTATTCAAATCCGTCGGCAAACCGGGTTGAGGCATTGGCAATCACTGAGGCCGAATCAACCGCTCGCATGAACTGACGAACCGTCGTGTAATTGGTAGAAACAATGGCGTCGGTGTGATGGGACCCATAGGTGTTAATGTGCACAATCGCTTCATCAACCGATGCAACCACCTTGATTGCAACGATCGGTCCTAAATACTCTTCGTACCAGTCCGACTCACTCGCCACTTTCGCTTCTGGCAACATCGCGCACACGCGCTCGCATCCTCGTATCTCAACCGAATGCGGGGCTAAGGTCTGCTGCAATAATGGCAACACGGTCGGCGCGACATCTTCGTGGATCAGAAATGACTCAGCTGCGTTACACACGCCATAGCGATGTGTTTTGGCATTTTCGAGAATCTGCAGTGCCTGCTGTAAGTCACTTTCGGCGTCGACATAGACATGACAGTTCCCATCGAGATGTTTGATGACTGGAACCCGAGCATCCGTTGAGATGCGTTCAATCAATCCTTTACCACCGCGCGGAATGATCACATCGCACATTGGAGCATCACCACCGATCATTGCACCAACGAAATCACGATCAGCCGTTGGCGCAACCTGGACACAAGCCGCAGGCAAACCAACTGCCTGAAGACCTGTCGTAATACAGGCAGCAATCGCTTGATTGGAATGAAAGGCCTCACTACCGCCTCTCAACACACAGGCGTTGCCTGATTTCAAACACAAGGCAGCAGCGTCGATGGTGACATTCGGGCGGGACTCGTAGATGATACCGATCACGCCCAATGGCTGTCGCATCAAACCCACTTCGATTCCAGAGGGTCTGCGCGCCATTCGAGAAATTTCACCAACTGGATCGGGAAGGGCGATAATGTGCTCAACACCCTCAATCATGCCACCGATTCGGGCGTCGTTGAGCTCGAGCCGATCAAGAAGTGCCGCGTCGAGACCCTGGTTCCGACCAGCATCGAGGTCCTTGAGATTCGCTTGAAGAATGCTCAATCGTGAAGCGGCCATCGCTTCCTTGATCGCCAAGAGAGCTGAATTCTTGGTCTGTGTCGAGGCGGTTGCTATGACTGCTCGCGCTGACTTGGCTTGTTCAGCCACTGCTTGGTAATCCATCTTCACCCCACTACGTTGGCGAGATTATACCGTGGGTTCAACTCGGAAATCAGGCGCCACGGCCTTGAATTTGCAGTTTTGTGACTTCCACTTCCAATTCACTGAGGCGATTGATCGGATTCTGCATCTCAAAAAACGACTGCTTCACCTCATTATCCAAAGGCAACAATTCGGTCAAGCGAGCACCAACCTCACTGGCATCGGTGTAATCAATCTCACTGTAGAGCCCTCGCACGGCAGGATGCACTTGCAAACTTTTCAATAACTCGACCAGACCGAGATGCTCGACGGGAACTTCTCCAGTCGACTCTAAGGGAAGGTCGGCGGAATCAGCCAACCAAAGGCCATCGTCGCGTTGACGCGGATTAAACAATTGTTGTTTCCGCTCTCCGACCGCAAGAATTCCCAACAGCCCATTACTCAGCTGATCGAAATCGCGAATCGATACTTCACAACCCAAGTCTGCAAAACCCTCAGCACGCGACATCGTGACAATAAAATGCTCACCATCTCGCATGCATTGACCCACCATATCCAAATAGCGCGCCTCAAAAATTTGAAGCGGTAGACGCCCGCCTGGGAATAACACCAGGGGCAATGGAAATAGCGGTTTGGTCACAGCAACCTCAGGTTGAATGGATTCAAAGATCATGCTGTTTACAGTGTGGTCCCTTGCAATTTTTTCAACGGACTCTCACATGTTCCACGACGCGAGCTTGGATCCCGGAAAAACCCCCGTTCGACATAAAGATCATCTGACCGCTGGTTTGTTTCGACAATTGCTGCTCAAGCGCTGTCAGATCATGAACCACGACAGATGAACCCTGTTCGCGTTCAAGGATCTGCACATCCCAAGAGACATCGTCTGGCAACACCCAATAGACCTGATCGGCACCAGCGACAGCGTCAAGGAGCGCCTTGCCATGAATGCCCGCTTTCATGGTGTTGGACCGGAGTTCAATCACCGCTGTCAGAGGGCGCTGGGGTTCTTCACTCAGTGCTTCGAGGGTCGTTTCGATGGCGGTCGGGTGATGCGCAAAATCATCCCACACTTTGAGTACTCCGTTATCGAACAGGAGATTCAAGCGACGCGCCACTCCTTGAAATTCAGACAACGCCAAGAAGCCTGCATCGGTCGGCACATTAGCGGCATGCGCCATCGCCACAGCGAGTTCTGCATTCTGTGCATTGTGCTTGCCGCGCATTGGCCATTGAACAGAGAGATCCCAATCGTCAGACACTAATCGGTCCCGTTCGGCTCTCAATCGCACAGACGTACCCTGACCAATGCGGAGCTCTCGGGACCAACATCCTCGAGCCAACACTCGATCAATCGCATCGACCCCCGCTCGACTGACGACAAATCCCTGACTCGGCACACGGCGGATGGCATGGTGGAACTGAGTTTCGATCGCTGAGAGATCAGAAAAAATATCTGCGTGATCAAATTCCAGGTTATTGATCCCGAAAATATCCGGATGGTAATGCACAAATTTTGAGCGCTTGTCGAAAAAGGCCGTATCGTACTCATCTGCTTCCACGACAAACCATTGGCCACCACCAAGCCGCGCGGAAACCCCGAAGTTCTGCGGCACCCCACCCACTAAAAATCCAGGGTTCATCCCTTGAGATTCCAAGATCCATGCAAGCATGCTTGTTGTTGTGGTTTTTCCATGGGTTCCCGAGACAGCAAGGACAGTCATCCCTTCAGTCAAGCGCCCCAATAATTCAGGACCAGAGATGAATGGGATCTTGCCATCGAGCACTGCTTCAACTTCAACATTTCCTCGTGACATGGCATTTCCAACCACCACAAGATCCAAGTCTTCGCGAAGGACGCTCGGATCGTAGCCTTCATGCAGGACGATTCCCGCCTGTCGAAGCTGGTCCGACATCGGTGGATACACATGTTGGTCGGAACCGGTGACTTCCCAGCCTTTCTGGCGACAGAGTTGGGCCAAGCCACCCATGAAGGTGCCGCAAATACCGATGATATGGATTTTCAAAGCGAGCTCTCTGAGACAACAAATGTCGTATGGTGTCATCGTGAGGCGCAAACGGCAATTTCGGGGACCTTGTACCATTTCACGATAGCGATCACGGCTCGTATCGGTTGAAATAGAGAACAAAGCACCGGACACTTGCGCCCGCGAATGCTTCCATTTATCTGTTAACCATCTGAGGACCCTATGAGCTTCAACGATATTCCTGCGGGAAAGGACATCCCGAACGACATCTATGTCGCGATCGAAATTCCAGCGAACTCGAGCCCAATCAAGTACGAAATTGAAAAGGAATTCGACGCCATTTTTGTCGATCGCTTCATGGCGACCCCTATGTTCTACCCAGCGAACTACGGCTATGTTCCGAATACACTGGCTGACGATGGCGATCCACTCGACGTCTTGGTTGTCACGCCCTATCCAGTCCAGCCAGGCTCAATCATTCGCGCCCGTCCCATTGGGATTCTCGACATGAGCGATGAAGCAGGCCGCGACTCCAAAGTCCTCGCTGTTCCCCATGACAAGCTCACCACGCTCTACAAAGACGTCAAAGAGCCTCAGGACTTAGGCTCGCTGTTGCTTGATCAAATCGCGCATTTCTTTGAGAACTATAAAGATCTCGAAGCCGGCAAGTGGGTCAAAGTCGACGGCTGGCGAGGATCCGATGCAGCCCGCGACGCAGTCATCGCGTCGGTCGAAGCCGCGAAAAAGTAATCAGCCTTGAACCAGCAGTGCACGCAGATCAGAAATGGCTGCGTGCGCTCTGGAGATATAACTTGCCATCACCAGTGAATGGTTGGCAAAAATCCCAAACCCCGATCCATTCAAAATCATCGGCGACCAAACCGTCTGTTGCGTTGCCTCTAATTCGCGGATGACTTGCTTGAGTGACACCCGTGCGTTTTTATTTTCGAGAACTGACCCAAAATCGGCTTCAATAGCACGCAGAATATGCAAAAGTGCCCAAGCCGATCCACGCGCCTCAAAAAACACGTCATCGATTTCCATCCAAGGCGTTTTCACAATCCGCTCAGACACATCCATGGTTGATTGATTCGCTGCTGGATCACCCGCTAAATCCGTATTAAATCGCGCCTGACCGACACTGGCTGAGAGTCGCTGGCTGAGGGAGCCAAGCCGGGTTTCAACATCAGCCAAATAATTTTTTAAGTTGTCAGCACGTGCATACAGCTGCGCATTCTCGCCAGGAGTGGCGAGTCGACGTTGATAGGACTTCAAGGACGTGACCGCTTTCTGATAGCTGGACTCAGCCGATGGGAACCATTTGCCACTGTCATAATTTAACGCAGGTTCAGCAACAACGAGGTCTGCATCCTCCGTGGATTGCGATTGACTGCGCGACAAATCTTTCCGTAGCGACCGCGCAAGATCTCTAGCCTGAACCAAAGCGCCAAATTCCCAGTTGGGCATGTTGTCAAGCCACAAACCCGGAGGCGTCACATCGTTCGACAAATACCCGCCCGGCTTTTCTAACAACGTTTCTGTGATGAAAATTAACGCGCCAACGGTCGCGTTCCCGATTGTCACGTTTTGGTCCGCCGGCGCTGTCGTCGTCAGCACGTCATCAACTGACCGCTGCTCTGGCGGCTGACTCCAATGAATCCCCAACAGGACCGCTCCCAATAAGTAAAGAACACAAGCGCCCAATCCAGCTGCCGCCCATGTGGATTGGCGCCCAAGACTTGCGAGACGAGTTTTCAACGATTCCAGCATGCTTAATCCGTTTCTCTTCAATTGGAACAGGGAGTATCATGGACCAATATGACAACCGGAGGATTCCAGTGCAACGCGTGATCTCAAGTTTTATTGCAGGAGCTTGTTTTTTAGCGTCGGCATGCGCGCAGGCTCAAGGCTCGTTTGGATCCAGTTTCGGAACGCCAGAGCTGTTGCCGCCTGAACAAGCATTTGTCGTGTCGCAACCCGAAGCAGATGTGATTGTCATCACCATCGCTGAGGGAACCTATCTCTATGACGAACGCACCATGGTGCAAAATGATTCTGGGGACATCCTGAAAACCCAGCGCTCTGAATCGACAATGTACGATGACCCACTGTTCGGCCCAACACCAATTCACAAAAAAGCGTTGCGCATGAAAGTATCAGAGGCACCCAATTTGATGGTCCTGACTTATCAAGGGTGTGCTGATATCGGTTTTTGCTACCCTCCACAACAAACAGAACTGTCATTTTCGCGTTAAATCACGCAAAATAGCCGCACGTTTCACGAATTTGTGGTGATTTTATGTCCAAGGTGCTGGTGCTTAACGGCCCAAATCTGAATCTACTCGGACGACGCGAGCCCGACGTCTATGGCGCAACGACCCTGGATCAACTCGCACAAATGCTCGAGGATGCGGCGCCAACAGCCATGCAGCTCGAGTTCTTCCAGAGCAATCACGAAGGCGCCATGATTGACCGAATTCATCAACTGATGGATCAGCCGATCGATGGCATTGTAATCAATCCAGGAGCCTGGACTCACACCAGCGTCGCGATTCGTGATGCGCTGAGTGCAATCAAAACACCGATCGTTGAAGTTCACATTTCAAATATCCATGCTCGTGAAACGTTTCGGCATCACTCCTACTTTTCCGATATCGCGATTGCTGTCATTGCAGGTTGCGGTATGCAGGGCTATCTCTTCGCCCTTCAAACACTAGATCAACAAGTTAAAGGTTAAGACTCAGATTATGGATATTCGCAAAATCAAAAAACTGATCGAACTGTTACACGATACCGATGTTGCAGAAATCGAGATTTCTGAAGGCGAAGAAAGTGTGCGGATTACCCGCGGAAGCACCAATCAAGTCGTGGTCCAAAGTCCGCAACTGAGTGCGCCACAACCGATGGTGACGACGCAACCTGCGACACCAACAGCCACTGAAGATTCACCCAAAGCAACAGCCACCCCAGCCGGTCATCAAGTCAAATCACCAATGGTTGGCACCTTCTATCGTTCTCCTTCACCGGATGCGGCTGCGTTCATTGAAGTCGGTAGCGAAGTCAAGCAAGGCGATACGCTCTGTATTGTCGAAGCCATGAAAATGATGAATCCAATTGAAGCGGATGCCTCTGGAAAAGTCTTAGCGATTCTGGTGGAAGATAGTGATCCTGTCGAATTCGATCAGCCTCTGGTCGTGATTGGATAATTCGATGTTTGAAAAAATCGTCATAGCCAACCGAGGCGAGATCGCGCTCCGCATTTTACGAGCTTGCCGTCTACTGGGGATTCGGACCGTTGCTGTTCACTCCTTGTGTGACCGCGACTTAAAGCATGTGAGACTTGCTGATGAAACCGTTTGCATTGGCCCAAACCCCTCTAATCAAAGCTATCTCAACATCCCCGCGATCATCGCCGCAGCCGAAATCACCGATGCACAGGCAATCCACCCTGGATACGGGTTTTTAGCTGAGAACGCAGACTTTGCCGAACGTGTCGAAGAGTCAGGCTTCACCTTTATCGGACCCTCAGCGGCAACCATCCGACTCATGGGAAACAAAGTCGCGGCGATTGAAGCGATGCAAGCAGCCAACGTTCCGACGGTGCCAGGCTCCAACGGACCCTTAGGTGAAGACGATGACAAGAACCTCACCATCGCTCAATCCATTGGCTATCCCGTCATCGTGAAAGCTGCTGCTGGCGGCGGCGGTCGAGGCATGCGTGTGGTTCACACAGAATCGAATCTCTTGAGTTCGATTCAAATCACCAAATCAGAAGCCAAGGCAGCATTCGGTGACGCCACCGTCTATCTTGAAAAATTTCTCGAAAAACCTCGACATGTGGAAGTTCAGATTCTTGCCGACAAACTTGGCCATGCAGTCCACTTATACGACCGGGATTGTTCGCTACAACGCCGTCACCAAAAGGTGTTGGAAGAGGCGCCGGCGCCGGGTATTGACCCAGAAGCACGAGCGCAAGTTCTAGAAGCCTGTGTTACCGCCTGCAAGAACATGGGCTATGTGGGCGCCGGAACCTTTGAGTTTTTGTACGAAGATGGTCGCTTTTACTTCATCGAAATGAACACGCGCGTTCAGGTCGAGCATCCAGTGAGCGAGATGGTCACTGGCGTTGATGTGATCCGCGAGCAAATTTCGGTAGCCGCTGGCAATCCTTTGTCCGTTTCTCAGGATCAAATTCAACTGAATGGTCATGCCATCGAATGCCGAATCAATGCCGAGAACCCAGAGACATTTTTGCCGAGTCCGGGACTGATTTCTCGCTACCACCCACCAGGTGGACCAGGGGTGAGAGTCGACTCGCACATTTACTCAGGCTACACCGTCCCGCCCTATTACGATTCGATGATCGCAAAATTCATCACCCATGGGGCAACCCGAGAAGAAGCGCTTAAACGCATGGAAATCGCGTTGTCTGAATCCTTAATCGACGGCATTCAAACCAATATTCCACTGCAACGAGACATCGTCACGGATGCCACATTCTTAAGTGGTCCTGTCAGCATTCACTATCTCGAGAAAAAGCTAGGCCTGTCATGACGGGCTTTCGGCAAGTCTCTGTTCTTGCTGCTGGCAACCAAGTCGAGCTCCTTGAGGAGCTCTTATTTTTGGCGGATGCTCAAGCCGTCACTCTTGTTGATCATGGCGATGCCCCAATTTTTGAGCCTCCACTTGGTAGCCACCCTGTGTGGCCGCAGACACAAGTGCAGGCGCTGTTTCATGACGAACGCCCCGAATCGGAAATCCTGTCTGATCTGGCAACCTATTTCCAACGCGCGAATCTCCTGATCGAACTACCAAGCCATCTCACCATCGTTCCGGACCAAGATTGGGTTCGGATCTCTCTCGACCAATTCCAGCCGATCCACATTGGGAAATTTTGGGTGAAACCCTCGTGGAACGAGGATCCGATTCCAGAGGGACTGACAACGCTGAATTTAGACCCGGGCCTTGCGTTCGGCACCGGCATGCATCCCACCACGCAACTGTGTTTGGAATGGTTAAGCAATCATCAGTTGTCGGGTAAGACGGTCATGGATTTTGGTTGCGGGTCTGGAATTTTAGCCGTCGCAGCAGGCTGCATGGGGGCCAGCCAGGTCACTGGTCTCGATATCGATCCCCAAGCGCTCATCGCGACCTCTCATAATGCGAGTTTGAACCAACTGCCCGTCCAAACGTTATTAGCGGAAGACACTCCAAGCCAGCCATTTGATGTGGTGGTCGCCAATATCCTCGCAAATCCCCTGATCGAACTCTCTGCGACCTTGACGGGTTTAACACAACCTGGCGGGCACATCGTGATGGCCGGTCTCTTAGATGAACAAGCAGACCAAGTCAAAGCCGCCTATCCATCAATCCTGTTTGACCAAGATGTCTCAAAAGATGGGTGGACACGCTTATCGGGCAGACGGCCGGAGTAAATCCATGCAGATCGGGCCACATCAAATTGATAATCCCGTGTGGCTCGCCCCAATGGCTGGAGTCACCGATCGGCCGGTCCGCGTTCTCTGTCGGTCACTCGGTGCCGGTATGGCGATTTCTGAGATGGTCCACTCCGACGTCAGTCTTTGGGGAAGCCAAAAAAGTGATCGACGACTCGATATCGAGAACGAACCTGGCCCCATCAGCGTGCAGATCGCAGGGTATGATCCAGCGATGATGGCAAATGCAGCGCGAGCCAATGAAGAACGTGGTGCGGACATCATTGATATCAACCTCGGCTGTCCAGCCAAAAAGGTCCTCAAAAAAGCAGCCGGATCCGCCTTAATGCGCGACGAAGCTTTGGTTGCTGAGATTTTTCGGCAGGTCGTGAAGTCCGTAGACATCCCGGTCACAGTCAAAATGCGCACAGGCTGGGATCACCTGTCTAAAAATGGACCTCGGATTGCCAAAATGGCGCAAGATCTTGGGCTGCAGGCAGTCACCATGCATGGACGAACCCGTTGCGATATGTATCGGGGTGACGCGGAATACGACACCATCTGCCAAACTCGTGATGCCATCCAAATCCCTCTAATTGCCAATGGAGACATCACATCGACAGATAAAGCACGACAAGTGCTCGATGCAACAGGTGCTGACGCAGTGATGATTGGCCGCGGAACTCAAGGCGACCCCTGGCTTCCAGGAATCATTGCAGCCGAGCTCAACCAGCAGGTCCGAACGCATCCAAGCATCGACGAGCAAATTCAGGTGATGGCAGATCTGATCCGTGAAATCCAGTTGTTTTATGGAGAGCGCACGGGCGTCAAGATGGCGAGAAAGCACATGCAATGGTTCTTAAAACGATTTGCAAATGGTGCCCAAGCATGGTCAAAATTACATCCTCTTGTTGATCCTGACGATCAGTATCAACAATTTAAAGAATTAATAGACGGAGGAGGACTCCGCGATGGGACTGAAAGAGCTGGTCAGACAGCAGATTGACCAATACTTCGACGAATTGGATGGTGAGATGCCACAGGATCTTTATGACCTCGTGGTTGGCCAAGTCGAACACGCACTCTTGGAAGCTGCGCTCGCGCAAAGCAACAATAATCAATCCAAGGCAGCGGAGATGCTCGGCATTAGTCGAGGGACGCTGCGAACACGAATGAAACTCTTCGGACTGCTCTCCTAGAGCGCCTCAGACACTGGTATACTTGCCGCCTTTTTTTAAGGAGGTCTTCCAAGGATGCCAGACACCGCCGTGATTCAGGTGCGCCGAGCACTTCTCAGTGTTTCCGACAAAACAGGGTTAATCGACTTTGCTCGAGGTCTCCACGACCTAGGGGTTGAGTTAGTTTCCACCGGCGGCACCTTCCGAGCCCTCAACGAAGCGGGCCTTCCTGCGATCGAGGTCTCATCGGTGACCGCATTTCCCGAAATGATGGATGGCCGGGTGAAGACACTGCATCCAAAGATCCATGGCGGCATCCTAGGGCGTCGAGATGTCGATCAGCAAGTGATGGAAGAGCACGGGATTGAAGCGATCGATCTTGTCTGCGTGAACCTCTACCCCTTTAAAGAAACCATCGCAAACCCAGAAAAAACGCACGATGACGCGATTGAGAACATCGATATTGGTGGACCTGCGATGGTTCGGTCTGCAGCCAAAAATCATCAATTTGTCGGGATCGTGACCTCACCACACCAATATGCAATGGTTCTTGGCGAACTGGCTGATGGCGGCCTATCGTTCTCGACTCGTCAGCAGTTAGCAACAGCAGCCTTTCAGCATACCGCCGAATATGATGGAGCGATCGCAAATTACTTAGGCCGAGATACCGATACCCCGCAGTATCCGGACAAGCTATTCCTGAACTTTGAGCGTGCATCAGTCCTCCGGTATGGCGAGAATCCGCATCAATCGGCAGCCTTCTATCGCGATCCGAACGTCACGGGTTCATCGGTTGGCGCATCAGAACAACTCGCAGGAAAAGCACTCTCCTTCAATAACATCGCGGATACCGATGCCGCACTTGAATGTGTTCGTCAGTTTGACGCGCCGGCATGCGTCATTGTCAAACATGCCAATCCCTGTGGCGTTGCCCTGGAATCATCCATCCTTAAAGCTTATGAAAAAGCATTTGCGACCGACCCAACAAGTGCATTTGGAGGAATCATCGCATTCAATCGGGCGCTTGATGCAGCAACTGCCAGTCACATTCTCGAGCGACAGTTTGTCGAAGTCATCATTGCGCCTGGTGTTGAACAGGGGGTGATTGAATTGTTTGAGAAAAAACCATCGGTTCGCTTACTGGTCGTCGGCGCCTTGGATCAAACACCGACACAACTCGACTATCGCCGCGTACAAGGTGGACTGCTCATCCAAGAGACAGATACCGGATCTAGAACCGCGCTAGAGTTGACTTGCGTCACAGAGAAGCAACCGTCCAGTGAGCAAATGACGGATTTGTTATTTGCCTGGAAAGTCGCAAAATTTGTGAAGTCAAATGCCATCATTTACGCCCGGAACAAACAAACCATTGGTGTGGGAGCCGGTCAAATGAGCCGCATCTATTCCGCACGGATCGCCGCCATCAAGGCTCAGGACGCACAGCTTGAGGTCGCCGGAAGCGTGATGGCATCCGATGCATTTTTTCCGTTCCGAGACGGCATCGATGCCGCAGCAGAGGCGGGGATTGCCGCCGTGATTCAGCCAGGCGGATCGATCCGAGATGACGAGGTCATTGCTGCTGCCAACGAACATGGTATCGCGATGGTCTTCACAGGTATGCGACACTTCCGACATTAAGGATTCACCATGAAAGTTTTCGTCATTGGCGGCGGTGGCCGCGAACATGCTCTCGCTTGGAAGCTCGCTCAGTCATCAAGAGTTACCGAAGTTTTTGTGGCGCCAGGCAATGCTGGCACCGCATTAGAAGACAAAGTTACGAATATCGACCTGTCAGTCGATGATTTGGATGGATTGCTTGCCTTTGCAGAGTCACAAGCGATCGACTTCACCGTGGTTGGCCCTGAAGCACCACTGGTGAACGGCGTGGTCGATCGCTTTGAAGCGAAAGGATTGCGCTGTTTCGGGCCACGTGCAGACTGCGCTCAACTTGAGGGATCCAAAGCCTTCACCAAAGATTTCCTCGAGCGTCACAACATTCCGACGGCAGCCTATGGAACCTTTACCGATGTGGCAGAAGCCTGCGCATATCTCGATCAGGTGGGCGCACCGATCGTTGTCAAAGCGGACGGACTCGCTGCTGGCAAGGGTGTCATTTTAGCCGAGACCCTTGATGTCGCCAAAGACGCTGTTCGTGACATGCTCCAAGGCAATCAATTTGGGCAAGCGGGCAGCCGCGTTGTGATCGAAGAGTTCTTAACCGGTGAAGAAGCCAGCTTCATTGTGATGGTGGATGGGACCGACGTCTTACCGTTGGCTTCCTCTCAAGATCACAAAGCGGCTTATGACGGTGATACCGGACCCAATACCGGAGGTATGGGTGCTTATTCACCAGCGCCGGTTGTCGATCAAGGCTGTCATAACCGGATCATGGCTGAAGTGATTCAACCAACGATTCATGGTCTGGCAACCGATGGCTTAAGATATCGGGGGTTTCTCTATGCTGGAATCATGGTGACCGCAGATGGCACACCCAAAGTGCTCGAATTCAACTGTCGATTTGGCGACCCTGAAACACAGCCGATCTTATTCCGTTTAAAAAGTGATTTACTCGATCTGATTGAAGCCGCCTGTCATGGAAGACTTGGTGATGAAATCGCATTATGGGATTCACGAGCCGCGCTTGGCGTAGTGATGGCGGCACCGGGATATCCGGGCGACTATCCCAAAGGTGCACCGATCACTCTGGGACAAGAGATTGATGGCAGTAAGGTCTTTCATGCAGGAACGACGATGGCTGATGACGATGTCGTGACCGCTGGTGGTCGAGTACTTTGCGTGACAGCCTTAGGCTCCGGAGTCACCGAAGCTCAGGCACGCGCTTATGAACGCCTGCAATCAGTGACGTTCGAGGGCGCCGAATATCGGACCGATATTGGCTATCGAGCGGTCGAACGCGAAGCGACCTAATCCACCGAATAAGCGATCACTCCACTGAGGCTCATTCCCTGTGGAGTGATGTTGGCACTCACTGCCTGAATGTGAACTCCAGCCGCCTTCGCGTCGCGACAGGCAACTGCAAAATCGCTAT
>QXYM01000049.1:1552-36201 GCA_009886945.1 Litorivicinus sp. | reverse complement strand
AGGTGCGAGTGATTCGGCAAATGGAATTGCCCTGAACCAGCCCGGAGACCTACCTGGCGTGTCACGAACTTAAGGCGTGCGGTGGGCGCGTTGATGGAACTCAGATGAAATCGACAGTCCAACTGGCTGCCATCCTGGTATTCTCATTCGTTTGCTCGTGGGCAAACGCGCAAGATGCCGACATTATTATCACTATCGACGATTTGACGTTGCCGATACACCCCACTGCTTCAAACTTCACTCTGATTACTGAAAGTGATATTGCAGAGGGCGGATACTCGTCAATTATCGATGTGTTAGAGCGTAACTCTAGTTTCAGGGCAAGTACTGATAGCACCGGAGCAAAAAGGTCCAGTGCAATCGATCTCCGCGGATTTGGAGAAACAGCCGCAAGAAATATTGCGATCGTTCTGGACGGTGTACCACTTAACAACCCAACACTAGAAGCGCCAAATCTAGCACTAATACCGCTCTCTCAAGTTACAGAAATTCGTCTGATTCCAAGTGGTGGTAGCGTCTTATTTGGTAATGGTGCTGTTGGAGGCGTCATAGAGATAAGCACTAAAAATCAGAATAGGATTTATAGGCCTTCCTATGAACTGAATGGTGGAAGTTTTGGTTTTGCAGAAATAGCGGCCAAACATAGCTTGGTTGGCTCTGATTATGCGATTTCTGGTGATGTTGTCATACAAAGTTCAGATGGCTATCGGCATTTCAACGACAGTGACTTAACCTCGGGACGGTTAGAATATCGCATCGATCGCAGCTTCGATTTTTCTCTGTCTCATCTGCGCTCCCTTGATCAAAGGAACGCTGCAGGAGCCTCAACTGAAGCTGTTTTGGCTTTGGACCGGAGAGATTCTAGTCTGAACGATAGGTCGGCGATCGATTATCGCCAAGCGATTACGGATTTGAAAGTAGGCTTCAACCATCGACAGTCTCATTACAGAGGAACACTATCTCACCGGCAAAGCGATCAAAATGGAAAATATGAGAATCCATCCTATGGGAACATTCAGCAGAATTTAGACTTACTGAATGGCCGATTTGAAATCAGTAATTTACCCGCCCGAGATTCAACATTTGATTACTTGGCAGGGGTAGAACTTACGAACGGCAAATATAGTTCGCTGTACATCACCCCTTATCGCAAACAAGCCAGCGCAGCAATTTTTACTCAGGTGACCAAACGGTTGAATTCTCTTTCAGCGACTGTTGGGGGAAGATTGCAATCAGTCTCGGACACGATGGAAAACGGTTTTGAGGCGACAGCAAATTTGACGGCTTTTGACTTGGGAATCACTCAATCATTTGGGGAACTCGATGTTTTCGCCAGAGCTGACCAAACGTTCAGATTCGCCACTCTCGACGAGCAATCTTCTTCTGGAACGGCATTAAAGCCTCAGCACGGAGAGGGGTTGGAGTTAGGGCTAAGAGCTTCGAATTTTTCATCACGCATATTCGCCATTTGGAACAAAGACGAGATTTTGTTTGACGCAAACGACACATCACAGTCAATCTTCGGTTCAAACATCAACGTCGATAAAACACGTCGATTGGGAGCAGACTTTGACCTAACGATCAGTCCTTTGCCTGGGACCGATGTAATCAGCAAAATTAGTTATGTCGACACCAAGATTAATGCAGGAAGTTTTTCTGGCTCTCAAATTCCCGGCGTAAGCAAAATGCAGGCGAATATGACCGTGAATACCAAGTTATCAGATAGCTTCAAGATGAACCTTTCCCACCGTTGGTACTCTAGCGCTTACGCTATCACTGATTATGAAAACGATTTGGGAAAACATAACAGCTACACGACTACTGCTGCTTCAATCACATTTGTCCAACCAGAATGGCTATTTGGATTAAGTGTGAAAAACTTATTTGACGTTACACACGACTCCTACGTCTACGACTCATATGGTACGCTAAAGCGGACACCTGCTGAGCCGACCTCATTTTGGCTAACTTTTAAATACACTCCGGAGTGATTGATCATGCAAATCAAATCTGCGCTTCTTATATCGCTGAGCTTAATTATGCTTCTGACAAGAGGGTCGCATTTTTCAGGCATAAACGCCCTACCAGAAGCATCTTGGATGATCTTCATGGTAGCCGGAACTCTTTTACCTGTTTGGTCATTCGCTTGGTTTATGTCTCTAGCAGTCGGCATTGACGCCTATGCGTTCACCTTCGGGGGCGTGCCAGGCACATGCTTTTCTGTAGCTTACGGAATGCTCATCCCTGCTTACTTCTCGATGTGGATGGCAGGACGTCTCGCCAAGCCGTATCTTTCTAGCCGATTCTCTGGGTCCGCTGTCTTTTTCGGTTTCGCTATGGGTGGAACACTGATCTGCGAATTGATCTCAAGCGGCAGCTTCTACTTGTGGTCTGGAAACTTTCAGCCAACCATGGTTGAGTTCATAACCCGTGAACTTCAATATGCGCCAGCCGTGTTTGCAAGCTCAGCCTATTGGGCGGTCGCATTTATTGTGGTAAGTGCTTTGTATCGCCTGTATTCGCAAGTAAAGTCACCGGAAGCGCTATCCCACTGACTTTTTGCTCTTCTTTGGGCTGGATGTATTATTGAGTCGCTTAAGATACTGAGCGCTTTGCTGCTTCTAGCGTATTGGCTAAAAGACAGGCAATTGTCATCGGACCAGGGCCACCGGGTACGGGGGTGATTGCCCTAGCCACAGTCGACACGTCATCAAAATCTACGTCACCAACAAGTCGACCTTTCCCATCTTCGGTTTCAATGCGGTTAATCCCAACATCCAAAACGATCGCACCAGGCTTGATCCAGTCCGCCTTCACCATCTGAGGACGACCAACGGCTGCTACCAGAATATCTGCCTCTCGACAAACCGCGGGTAGATTGTGTGTTTTAGAGTGCGCAATCGTGACGGTTGCTGACTCATTTAACAAAAGCGCAGCCATCGGACGCCCAACGATATTTGAACGACCGATAACAACCGCGTTCTTGCCAGCAATATTTGGCTCGATTGACTTCAACAATTTCATGCACCCAAGGGGTGTGCAGGGGACAAACGGATTCCCGCCCGTCCAGAGTTGACCCACGTTGCTTGTATGGAATCCATCAACATCTTTTGCTGGATCAATGGCCTCAATCACATCTTTGGAATCGAGGTGCGCGGGCAACGGCAATTGAACGAGAATGCCATGAACGGCAGGATCCGCATTTAAGGATTGAATCAGCGACATCAATGATTCGCGCGAAGTATCGACATCAAGTACATGGTGAAACGAACGCATGCCACAGGCTTCTGTTTGTTTTACCTTGTTTCTCACATAGACCTGGCTGGCGGGATCTTCCCCGACGAGAACCACAGCCAACCCAGGAGTCACACCATGCGATGCTTTCAGCGCACTTACCCCCTCGGCGACTTCCTGGCGAACCTGTTCGGCGAAGGCTTTGCCATCAATGCGAAGAGCCGTCATTTTAATACCACCGTCTTATGACCATTTAAAAACACACGATGTTCACTGTGCGCTTTCACGGCACGGGAGAGCGCGTAGTTTTCCATGTTTCGGCCTGTTGCTAATAATTGATCCGGACCAAAAGTGTGATCCACCCGAGCCACCTCTTGATCGATGATCGGACCCTCATCCAAATCTGCTGTCACATAATGCGCTGTCGCACCGATCGCCTTCACGCCTCGCTCAAAGGCTTGATGATACGGACGTGCGCCTTTAAAACTTGGCAAGAACGAGTGGTGAATATTGATACAGCGACCCGCCAATTCCTGACAGAGTTCATCCGATAACACTTGCATGTATCGCGCAAGAACAACCAATTCAACATCGTGTGCATCGATCAAATCGCGAATTCGATCTTCCTGAGCGGCCTTCGTTGCAAGTTTGGATTGACCCGCTGGCAACACTTCAAAAGGTGCCTGATGAAACCGTGCCAAAGGTTCCAAGTCGGGATGGTTGGAAGCGACGGTTGTGACAGCAATGTTGAGTTCGCCGGTCTGCTTGCGATACAGCAGATCATTCAAACAATGATCAAACTTCGAGACTAACATCAGCGTTCGATGCGGAATCGATGGATCAATAAACTTCCAACTCATTTCGAAGCGTGCGCCAATCTCGGAAAACATCTCCGAAAGCTGATTAGGACTCAACCCAGAGTCCGGCTTAAAAAACTCGGCTCGACAGAAAAAACGCCCAGTCTGAATATCATCAAACTGAGACAGTTCTGTAATAAAACATTCCTGATCCGCCAAAAACCCAGTGATGGCCGCAACGAGACCAGTCCGTCCCGGACAGGTAATCCGTAGCAAATAACGAGCTGTATTCTTCATTCCGATCCTTAGGCTTTGGGAAGCGTCACTCCAGTTTGACCTTGATACTTACCACCACGGTCACGGTAAGTGGTCAGACATCGCTCATCGGACTGGAAAAAGAGCATTTGTGCGACGCCTTCATTGGCATAGATTTTTGCCGGCAGATTTGTCGTGTTGGAAAACTCAAGAGTGACATGTCCCTCCCATTCCGGTTCGAGAGGCGTGACATTCACAATAATTCCACAGCGGGCGTAAGTGGATTTGCCTAAGCAAATCGTTAAAACATCTTCCGGTATTTTGAAATACTCAACCGTGCGCGCGAGTGCAAACGAGTTCGGGGGAATAATGCAAACATCCGATTTGATATCAACAAAGCTCTTCTCATCGAAGTTCTTCGGATCAACAATGGCTGAGTGAATATTGGTGAATACCTTAAATTCATCGGCGCAACGGACATCATAGCCGTAACTTGATGTTCCATAAGAAATCAATTTCTCACCGTCTCGGTCACGAATCTGTCCGGCTTCAAATGGCGAAATCATCGATTGGGTTTCAGCCATTTGCTGAATCCAGCGGTCGGATTTAATAGTCATGGATTACTCGTCAGTCCCTTGGGTTTTGGTAATTAGGTTGCTAGAGCCATTGCGTTCCGCAAAAAGCGCCAAACGCGCAGCTGTTCGACGCGCGATGTCGCGGTAAGACTGAGCGATCATTCCGTCAGGGTCACTGATCACCGATGGCTTACCGATGTCGGTCTGCTGCCGGATACTGAGATCCAACGGCAGCGCACCCAACAATTCAGTGTCATATTCTGCCGCAATTCGATCGCCACCGCCTTCCCCAAATAAATGTTCGGTGTGACCACATTTCGAGCAGCGGTGCAGCGACATATTCTCAATCACACCAAGAACAGGCACTTCAACGCGCCGGAACATCTCGATCCCTCGGCGAGCATCAAGCAGTGCAATGTCCTGAGGGGTAGTGACGACAACTGCACCATTGACGGGAACTTGCTGGCTCAGAGTGAGCTGAATATCGCCCGTCCCTGGCGGCAAGTCGATCACCAAATAATCGAGGTTGCCCCAGTTCGTTTGCCTGAGCATTTGAGTGAACGCACCACTGACCATCGGTCCACGCCAGATCGTCGGCGACCGTTCGGTCAATAAAAACGCCATGGACATCACCGGAATACCGTGGGCAATGACCGGATTGAACGACTTTCCATCTGGAGTTTCTGGCCTCTGGCCTTGAACACCCAGCATCAGTGCCTGCGATGGTCCATAGATATCCGCATCCAACAGGCCAACACGCGCACCCTCCGCCTGAAGCGCTAACGTCAGATTGACAGCCGTTGTCGATTTCCCCACTCCACCCTTACCAGAGGCCACGCAAATGACCTGGCGAACCCCAGGAATCGACTCAGTGCCCTCACGTGCGGCAACCATAGGAACTTCGTGCCGAACACGAATAAAGGCCTCTCGAACCTCCTTGATCCCCTCCAATTTGGGTTTCAACTGCTTCACCAGCGACCGCGTCATACCGGCAAGCGGATATTTAAATGTGAGCTCGATATCAAGCTCACCCTCTTTCAGCTCGCAGCGGGTCAACACACCACTGCGGCCCAAATTACTCTCACGGTAAGGGTCATCGTGCTCAGAAAGAATAGCTATGACGCGATCATGAATGGAAGTCGACAAATTCATCTCCGTTTTCGTTAACAGGCGGCCAAAAGTACGGTCAGTACCGGTATACTTGGGGATTCACTTGCATTGCAACAAGGAATTTACTCTGTGCCGACAGACAGACGCACCATCTTAGTCACCAGCGCCCTGCCCTATGCCAACGGATCCATTCATTTAGGCCACATGCTTGAGTATATCCAAACTGACATCTGGGTTCGCTACCAAAAGCAATCAGGGAACCGTTGCGTCTATGTTTGCGCCGATGATGCGCACGGTACAGCGATCATGCTTCGCGCACAAACACTCGGAATGACACCCGAGGAGTTAATCGCTGACGTCAAAGCAGAACACGAAGCAGATTTTAGCGGATTCCATATCGGTTTTGATCACTATTCATCGACCCATACAGAAGCGAATCGGTACTACTCCGAACTCATTTACACCCGAGTCCGTGACGCCGGTGGCATTGCCGTTCGCACCATTTCACAGCTGTTTGACCCAGAAAAAGAGTTATTTCTCGCCGATCGCTACGTCAAAGGTGTCTGTCCAAAATGCGGGGTCGATGATCAATACGGCGATAATTGTGAAGCCTGTGGCGCAACCTACCAAGCGTCGGAATTGAAGAATCCAAAATCCACACTATCAGGAGAGACACCGGTCCTCAAAGACTCTCAGCACTTGTTCTTTGAGCTTGGCCAACACACGGATTTTCTCAAAGAGTGGACGCGATCGGGCCGACTCCAACCGGAAGTGGCGAACAAACTCGCGGAATGGATCGATGGGGGTTTGAAAAGCTGGGATATCTCGCGTGATGCACCCTATTTCGGGTTTGAGGTCCCAGATCACCCTGGTACCTATTTCTATGTCTGGCTGGATGCACCCATTGGTTACATGGGTGCATTTAAAGAATGGTGCGATGCCCATGACTTCGATTTCGACTCGGTCTGGAGTCCCGAGAGCGACGCGGAGGTTTATCATTTCATTGGTAAGGATATTGTCAACTTCCACTGCCTGTTTTGGCCAGCCATGTTGCATCAAGCCAATTTCCGAACTCCGACTGGAGTGAATGTGCATGGGTTCGTGACCGTCGACGGTCGCAAAATGTCCAAATCTCGCGGAACCTTTATCAAGGCTCGCACCTATCTGGATCATTTGGATCCAGAATATTTGCGGTACTACTTTGCAACCAAACTCTCAGCGCGGGTTGAGGATATTGACTTGTCGCTCGAGGACTTTGTCCAGAAAGTCAATTCAGATCTGGTAGGAAAACTCGTGAATATCGCAAGTCGGACGGCAGGCTTTATCAGCAAGAAATTTTCTGGACGACTGTCCTCAGAGCTTGCCAATCCTGATCTGGTTGAAGCGATTCGAGCAAAGGGCCCTGATATCCAGGAGGCTTTCGAAAATCGAGAATTCTCGAAAGCGACTCGCGAGATCATGGCGCTTGCCGATGACGTCAACGCCTGGATTGCTGAAATGGCTCCCTGGCAGCTTGCCAAAAATGAGGCCACACTTCCTGATGTGCAACCCATTTGCACCACAGCAATCAACGCCTTCCGTTTATTGGTGTTGTATCTCAAACCTGTGATGCCAACGCTCTCGGACAAAGTTCAGCACTTTTTACAAGTTGATCGTCTCGACTACGAGAGTCTCAATCACACCTTACTCGATCACCAAATTGAGGCATTCACGCCTTTGATCACACGGATTGAAATGAAGGATGTCGAAGCCATGATCCAACCTGAGGTGACAGAGATCAAAGAAACAACAGAAACTTCAACGTCAGGCGCGATTGAACCCATTGAGGCCGAGTGTACGATTGATGACTTTGCTAAGGTCGATCTACGGGTGGCAACCATTGTGTCGGCGGAAGCAGTTGAAGGTGCCGATAAACTTCTCAAACTGACACTCGATCTCGGTGGTGAACAACGGCAGGTGTTCAGTGGAATCAAAGCAGCCTATCGAGCGGAAGATTTGGTTGGACGACAAACCGTCATGATCGCCAATTTGGCGCCACGAAAAATGAAGTTCGGGTTATCCGAAGGGATGGTACTCGCGGCAGGCCCCGGTGGATCGGAGATTTATCTGTTAGAACCTGATCAGGGAGCAAACGCGGGACAACGTATTCGCTAGTGAGGGATTGATGGGACACATCAGTACAGCAGTTGTTCGAGAAGCAGGGACCTCAACGTTTTACAATGCCGTCGAAACGGAAGGTCATACCTTTGTCATGGATGAGCCGGAATCGATGGGCGGAACCAACATTGGGCCTGCACCCTTTAGTCTCATCGCAGCAGCGCTTGGGGCGTGCACCAATATGACGCTTCGTATGTATGCGGATTTGAAACAACTACCCTTGGATGAAGTGGACACTGAAGTCACACATAGTCCCTCGGCAGAAGGACACCACTTTCAACGCATCATCACACTCACCGGCGCACTGACAGATACACAAAAACAACGTCTCCTGGAGATTGCCAATAAGTGCCCCGTGCATCAATTGCTAGTGTCTGGTGCGGCGGTGACCTCGGAGCTCTCGGGAGAGGTCGCTTGACCGATTTATTGCTGATCATCGTTTCAGCAGCCTTGGTCAACAACTTTGTGTTGGTCCAATTCTTGGGTCTGTGTCCGTTCATGGGCGTCTCCTCTCGCATCGATAGCGCCCTCGGGATGTCTCTTGCAACGACATTTGTGCTAACCCTGTCATCGGTTGTCGCTTATCTCCTCCAAACGTTACTCCTGATCCCACTCGATGCCATGTGGCTCCGGACATTGGCGTTTATTGTGGCGATTGCTGTTGCAGTTCAGTTCACAGAGCTCGCAATCAAAAAGACATCGCCACTCTTGCACAGCGTACTTGGCATTTACCTCCCATTGATCACAACAAACTGTGCGGTGTTGGGTGTTGCCTTGCTCAATACCAACCGGGCACACACGTTGGCCGAAAGCGCATTTTACGGGGTCGGTGCTGCGCTCGGGTTTTCTTTGGTTCTCATTGTGTTTGCAGGGATTCGAGAACGTCTACAACTGTCAGATATCCCACAACCCTTTCAGGGCGCATCAATCGCCCTGATCACTGCAGGATTTATGGCACTGGCATTGATGGGCTTTACCGGGATGATTCGGCTGTGATCGACGTTCTTGTCACAGTGGGCTCCGGTGTCATCGGTCTAACAGTGATTGGTTTCGCAGGAGGTGCACTGCTTCAATATGCATCCAAGGCCTTCAAAGTTGAAGGAAATCCCTTAGTCGAATCGATTGATGAACTACTCCCACAAACACAGTGTGGCCAATGTGGACATCCTGGGTGCAAACCCTACGCAGAGGCCATTGCACATGGAGAATCCATCAATCGTTGCCCACCAGGTGGCCAGACCACTGTCGATCGAATTGCGTCGTTATTGGGTGTGGAATCGCTCCCTCTTGATGCCGACACAGCTGCTGCTGATCAGGATTTGGTAGCACTCATCATTGAGGAAGAATGCATTGGCTGCACCAAGTGCATTCAGGCATGCCCGGTCGATGCCATTGTCGGTGCCGCTAAACTCATGCATACGGTGATCGTCGATGATTGTACCGGTTGCGATCTCTGTATCGACCCCTGTCCAGTGGATTGCATTGACATGGTCGAACGCCCAAAAGCCCCAGACTACTGGACTCCGATCCATCCAAAAGTCATTTCAACGGATCGCTTCGGACAGATCGAGATGCAGCATGGCTGAGTATCAGATCCGACGCTGTGACCGCCATCTGACAGGCGGTATTCACCCAGAAACCCATAAACAGTTATCAACTGCCGAACCCTGCGTATTTGTTGAGACTCCGACACGATTGCTGTTCCCCATTCATTTTTCTGGAGGTGGACCCGGAGAAGCATTGGTTCGCGTTGGGGATCCCGTGGCCAAAGGGACCCCCATCATCCGATGTCAAAGTGGAATTGTGCATGTGGCATCGCGAGCGGGTACGGTTCTCGAAGTGACAGACCACGCGATGGCACATCCGTCATCAGAACGGAGTGCTTGCATCGTGATCGAACCTGATGGCTTGGATCGTCAGGATTATCTCAGTCCAATAAATTGGCCTTTTGACGCCGAGACGTTGCGAGAGCGAGCCATCGAAGCCGGCATCCTAGGCCTTGGCGGAGCCGGTTTTCCAAGCTTCAAAAAATGGTCGAACAGAACACAAACGTTGATCATTAATGCCGCAGAATGCGAACCTTATCTCACAGCTGACGACACCCTCATCCGTATTGATACGCACTCCATGATTCGGGGCGCTTGCCTGTTGTCACGAACGCTTGATATCCAGACGATTGTGATTGGCATCGAAGACAACAAACCTGAGGCATTACAAGCCATCGAATGTGCTCTCAAAGAATCTCGGTCGGATTGTTTTTTTGACATCGTTCTACTCGACACAAAATACCCATCAGGATCAGCCAGACAATTGGTGTGGTTGACCCTCGGCATTGAAGTTCCCACCGGATCACGTTCTGTCGAAGCAGGTGTGATTGTGCACAACCCTGGAACACTTGCCGCTCTGTCTCGGGCCATCGACGGCAAACCGATCACCGATCGTATTGTCACCTTGACTGGGGAGTCCTTCACTCGACCAAAGAATGTGATCGCACCCATCGGCACACCCATTAGCCACTTAATTGCAGCAACTGACACCAATCCTCAATCTCTGCACTCGGTGATTATCGGTGGTCCAATGATGGGTTATCGAGTCACAGACTTCAGTGCAGGAATCACAAAGACGACCAATTGTCTGTTAGCGCGAGAGGTTGAAGTTCAACCAGAATCGCCCTGTATCCGCTGCGGTGCCTGTGCAACCGCTTGTCCAGTGAGGCTCCAACCACAACAAATGGTCGCCGCACTGAAAGGTGATGCACTGAACCGAGCAATCCATGAAGGCCTCGGTGACTGTATCGAATGCGCAGCCTGCAATGCAGTTTGCCCAAGCAACATCCCACTGGCTGAGTGGTTTCGCCGAGGCCGCTTTGAGATGAAAGAGCGCGCACGCGAACACCAACAGGCATCGGATGCTCGTGACCGATTCGAAGCAAGGAATACTCGTCTCGAGCGCTTGGCTCAAGAGCAAGAGGCAAAACGCGCTGCCAGAAAAGCGAAAAGCGCGGATGCGTTGAATAAAGCGCGAAAGGCGCGGGAAGAGATCTCATGATACATCGACCCGCCTATCCGCCCAGAGAGACCCGTTTGGTCATGCGATCTGTGCTGATCGCTTTGCTTCCCGGCATCGTGGCCATGAGTCTCTTTTTTGGTGCTGGGGTCTTATTGAATCTAGCCACCGCCATTGTCACTGCCCTCCTGTCAGAGGCTTTGTGCCTGAAATTACGACATCGCAGCATTCAGCCGCGTTTGTCTGATTGGTCTGTCGTCCTGACCGGAGTATTGATCGCACTGTCGCTGCCACAAGCCGCCCCTTGGTGGCTCACCATTGCTGCGACTGCATCTGCTGTCATATTGGGCAAGCACCTCTACGGCGGCCTCGGCCAAAACCCTGTCAATCCTGCGATGCTCGGCTATGCACTGATACTCATCTCTGCGCCAGTGGCAATGACCACGCTTTGGATCAATCCACTGAATCCGCCCGATGTTGAAGCGGCTTGGATGGCCTTTATTGGCAATCCCAGTGATGCCTACACTGGCGCCACCACATTAGAACTTTACCAATCAGAATTTTCTGCGCTGACAGCATTAGAGGCGAAACAACATCCGCTGTTTGCCAATGCGCAACTGGGCTTCATCTATGGGTATGAGTGGGTTGCATTGGCTTATCTCATCGGTGGTTTGTGGCTCCTGTACCAACGCGTGATTTCCTGGCATACGCCAGTTGGATTACTCGCCACATTATTGGTCATCTCTGCATTTTTCAGCGTTGACCCAGACACAGCCACGCCGGTGTGGGTCCATCTGATTGCCGGCGCTAGCATCTTTGCCGCGTTCTTTATCCTGACTGATCCTGTCTCTGGTGCGACTAGCCCCAAAGGACGACTCTGGTTTGCGATTGGCGTTGGCGTTCTCACTTACATCATCCGCACCTACGGCCAGTATCCTGATGCCATCGCTTTTTCAGTGCTCATGATGAATTTCGCCGCGCCCATGATTGACCACTACACCCGGCCACGAATCATGGGCCGAGAAGCCAGTATCAAAGGACCGGGAGGACAATCATGACGGTTCGTCTCACGCTCTTTGGACTGATAACGAGTCTCTTTGTTGGACTCGTTTACGTCATGACCAAACCGGTGATCATTGAAGCCAAAGAACAGGCACGGCAGGAAAAACTGTATCTGCTAGCAGCACCTCTACTCGCCAACGGGCGGATTGCAAGCCCCGTTCAGCGGGAACTTCCCGATGATGCACCAGCATCCTTCGAGCATCCGTTGTCGATCACACCGATCGTCACAGATGCCGAACAACTAGGGGTGGTTCTCCCGATCACTGCTCTTCAGGGTTACAGTGGCCCAATTCAGTTGTTACTGGCATTGGATCAACAACAGCGAATCGTTGGGGTCAGGGCCATCGAACATCGGGAAACACCCGGACTTGGCGACCGCATTGAAACGCGAAAGAGCGATTGGATGTTGGCCTTCAATGGGTTGAGATACGACGATCTGGCACCTGACGACTGGGCCGTGCAAAACGACGGAGGCCAGTTTGATAGTTTCACCGGTGCGACCATCACTCCCAGAGCCGTGGTTGATGCGTTGAAAGAGACGCTTGCCTATCTGGCTCGGCACCCTGTCATACTCGAGGCCAGCCCATGAAACTCAGCACCGTTTGGCTTGATGGATTATGGGATCGCAATCCGGGACTGATTCAACTGTTAGGACTCTGTCCTTTACTTGCGGTCTCCAACACCCTTGAAAATGCCATCGGACTTGGCCTTGCGACCTTGTTTGTGCTGGTGCTGTCGAATGCATCGATCAGCCTCATACGCACGCTAGTCGACGATGCGATTCGCTTACCCATCTTCGTCTTGGTCATTGCTGCCCTGACGACGTGTGCAGAACTTTTGGTGCAGGCACTGGATTACCAACTGTATCAATCGCTCGGGATTTTTCTGCCCTTGATTGTCACCAACTGCCTGATTCTTGGCCGCGCTGAAGCACTCGCTAAACGAGAGACTATCGTGATGAGTACCATCGATGGCCTTGCACAAGGGCTCGGATTTTTCCTTGTCTTAGTCAGCCTTGGTGCGTTACGCGAATGGATGTCGGGTACGTTGATTCTTGCAGCCTTGCCTCCTGGAGCCTTCATCGCACTTGGACTGTTGGTTGCAATACATCAGTGGATTCAAGGCAAGCTCAAACAGAAGCCAACCGAGCAATCGATGGATCAGACAAATCGCCGTGTTCGCACGACTGGGGACATTTCGTGAATCAAGCGATTCGAACAGCAATCTTCACACGACTCAGGGATCAAAACCCGAACCCCACTACAGAACTCGAGTGGACCACCCCTTTTGAACTACTCATTGCCGTGTTGCTCTCTGCTCAAGCAACTGACGTATCAGTGAATCGGGCGACCCAGAAGCTCTACCCCAAGGCCAACACACCCAATGCAATCCTGGCACTCGGGATTGACGGGGTTAAAGACTGCATTAAAACCATTGGACTGTATCATTCCAAAGCAGAAAACGTGATGAAGACCTGCGCGCTCTTGCTGGAGAAACACAACGGAGAAATCCCCACAACACGGGAGGCATTAGAGGCGTTGCCAGGTGTTGGTCGTAAAACTGCGAATGTGGTGTTAAATACTGCGTTTGGCGAACCGACGATGGCAGTGGACACGCATATCTTTCGGGTCTCAAATCGCACGCGCATCGCACCGGGGAAAGATGTCAGAGCAGTCGAGGATCGGTTAGTCCGCGTCATCCCCAAAGAGTTTCTGAAAGACGCACACCATTGGCTGATTCTGCATGGACGTTATGTGTGCAAAGCTCGGAAACCAGACTGTGCAAATTGCCTGATTTCCGATTTGTGCGAATACAAAGGCAAACCAAGCCTTTGACGATCTAGCGCAGCGAACGACCTTTTTTCGCGGCAGTTCTCAGACGCAACGCGTTCAACTTGATAAAACCCTCGGCATCTTTCTGATCATACGCGCCCGCATCGTCTTCAAAGGTGGCGATTGCTTCGTCAAACAAGGATTGATCAGAGCGCCGACCGGTGACGGCTACCGAGCCCTTGTACAATTTCAGTCGGACCTCGCCATTGACGACTGCTTGAGATTCATTGATTGCCGCCTGCATCATTAAACGCTCAGGCGACCACCAATAGCCGTTGTAAACGAGATCGGCATATTTCGCGATCAAGCTGTCTTTGAAATGCGCAACTTCACGATCTAAAGTAATCGACTCGAGCGCACGGTGCGCCTTCAGCATGATCGTTCCACCCGGGGTTTCATAACATCCCCGCGACTTCATGCCGACATAACGGTTTTCAACGATATCCAATCGGCCGATACCATGGCGACCACCAATGGCATTGAGCTCAGCCAACAAAGTCGCAGGAGACATCGACTGACCGTTAATACTGACTGGATCACCGTTTTGGTAGCCAAGAATGATCTCTTCGGCTCGATCCGGTGCCGCTTCCGGAGAGACTGACCAGCGCCACATGTCTTCCTCAGGTTCCGCCCATGGGTCCTCAAGTACAGCGCCTTCATAGCTGATATGTAATAAGTTGGCATCCATCGAGTAGGGAGATTTTTTCCCGCGTTTTTGTTCGACCGGAATCTTGTGCGTGTCGCAATAGGCCAGCAGCGTTTCCCGTGAGGTCAGATCCCATTCGCGCCAGGGAGCAATGACCTGCACGGCTGGGTTCAGCGCGTAGGCGCCTAACTCAAAACGCACCTGATCGTTACCCTTCCCTGTCGCTCCGTGACTGATCGCATCAGCACCTGTTTCTTCTGCGATTTCAACCAAGCGCTTGGCAATTAATGGACGTGCAATCGAGGTTCCAAGCAAATACTCGCCTTCGTAGATGGTATTGGCGCGAAACATCGGGAAGACATAATCCGAGACGAACTCTTCACGAAGATCTTCAATGTAGATCTCTTTAACGCCCAAGGCTTCAGCCTTTGCACGAGCCGGCTCCACTTCTTCGCCTTGCCCAAGATCGGCAGTAAACGTCACCACTTCGCATTGGTAGGTTTCCTGAAGCCAACGCACAATGACGCTGGTATCCAATCCACCGGAGTACGCCAAAACGACCTTGTTAATGTCTGACATCGAATAATCCTAGCAATCGTCAAAATAAAGGCCGCAAATGATACCAGAGCAGGTGAAACTTGCAGAAGCTTTCCGTTGAAACGGATGAATGCAATTGCGTTTTCATCTACCCTAGGAGCGATTGGATAAGGATCTTTTCGTGCAACTCACTCTCACACGGCCCGATGACTGGCATCTGCACTTACGCGATGGTGCCGCATTAACCACCACTGTCCCAGATACCGCGCGGACATTCCATCGCGCCATTGTGATGCCAAACTTAAAGCCTGCGGTCGAAACCGTTGAGGCTGCCCTCAATTACCGTGAGCGGATTCTTGCAGCGGTCCCTGAAGGCATGTCATTTGACCCACTGATGACCCTCTATCTGACACCGAATGTCAGCCCAAGCATCATTCAGGAAGCGGTGGCCTCACCGTCGGTCTACGCAGTCAAACTCTATCCGCAAGGAGCTACAACGAATTCAGACGCTGGAGTTGCGAGTCTCGATGGCGTGATGACCACCCTCGAGACCATGGCTGAACTGGGTTTACCGCTACTGATTCATGGTGAAGTGACCGACCGTTCGATCGATATTTTTGATCGTGAGGCGGTATTCCTTGAGCGGACCCTCGGACCACTCATGCAGCGCCTCCCAACGCTCAAAGTCGTGCTCGAACACATCACCACCAAAAATTCAGTGGAGTTCGTCAGGGCACATCCAGAAATGGGGGCGACAATTACCGCTCACCACCTGTTATACGAGCGTAACGACATGCTGGCAGGCGGTATCCGCCCCCATCTGTACTGTTTGCCCATTCTCAAGCGAAGCCTGCATCGCGATGCGCTCCTTGAAGCAGCGACCTCTGGAGATCCTCAATTTTTCTTAGGGACTGACTCGGCCCCTCATGCTGTTGGTGACAAGGAATCAGACTGTGGTTGCGCGGGATGCTACACCGCACCTGTGGCCCTCGAATTATACGCAGAAGTGTTCGAGGCCCAAGATCGACTGGACCAACTTGAGGCCTTTGCCAGTTTCAATGGCGCTGATTTCTATGGTCTCCCGAGAAATACCGAGACCATCACGCTGACCCGGGCGGAAACGCCAGTGCCACTGACGCGACCGTTGGGTCAAAGCCAGGTTCGCCTGCTTCGAGGTGGTGAATCCATCGCTTGGAGCCTCGCATGATTGAACCGGACGTGGTCTCAGACAGTCATAATCCTGGTGAGATCAATAAACCCAAGAAGAAGACCCGTTTAGGGGAACGCTTCCGTGGATTTCTGCCAGTGGTTGTGGATTTAGAAACCGGTGGATTTAATGCCGAAACCGACGCGCTGCTCGAGCTCTCCATGGTGATTCTCAATATGGATGAGGATGGAACGCTCTTCATTCACGATCAGGTGCATGCCCATATTGAACCCTTCGAAGGCGCGAATCTTGAACCAGCTGCACTCGAATTTACGGGCATTGACCCATTTCACCCACTGCGCATGGCGGAAACCGAAAAAGACGCACTCACCCGGATGTTCAAGCCGGTGCGGGATTCTATCAAACACCATGGCTGCAATCGTGCTGTCTTAGTGGGACATAACGCTCACTTCGACCTTGGATTTCTCAACCAGGCCATCAAGCGATCAGGCGTCAAGCGCGCGCCCTTCCATCCATTTTCATGCTTCGATACGGCAACGCTCGGTGGCCTCGCATTTGGCCAAACAGTGCTGGCTCGTGCCTGTGATGCTGCAGGATTGAAATTTGATCATGAAGAGGCGCACTCGGCCCGCTATGACGCAGACCTCACAGCACAGTTATTTTGTGAAATCGTGAATCGTTGGCGAGATTTGGGAGGGTGGAACCCTCACCAAGATTCAGCTGGACAGTGATTCCAAATCCAAAGAGCGAGCAGCAATGACTGCTTGCGTTCGTGAATGCACTTTTAACTTCCGAAGAATTGCAGTGACGTGGGCTTTGACCGTCGCTTCGCTCACATCCAATTCATAGGCGATCTGCTTATTCAGCAATCCCTGCATGAGCATGATCAGCACTCGGAACTGCTGTGGTGTCAGAGAAGCAATTCCCTCGGCAATCTTCGCTTCGCGATCATCGACCACAGGCGCATCCAGATTGACGTCTTCAGGAATCCAGGCATCACCCTCAAGTGCAGCCTGAACCGCTTCGACCATGGTCTCTAAGGCCACGCTCTTCGGAATAAACCCGAGAGCACCATACTCGATCGAGCGTCGGATCACGTGATGATCTTCATTCCCAGAAACCACCACCACTGGCATTTCAGGGCTTTGCCCTTTCAGATAGACCAAACTGGAGAATCCACTGGCTCCAGGCATCGTGAGATCCAGCAGCACCAAATCTGCGTCGTTGTGTTCAGAAGCCGCATCCTGTAATTCCGCCATGGTCGACACTTCAACAATATCGACTTGCTTCGCTGCTTTTGAGACAGCCTGCTTGAGTGCGGCTCGAAATAGAGGGTGATCATCCGCGATCACAATTTTACAGTGATGCATAAGGTAAATCCCTTTCCAATAGATGATCCAAAGATAACAAACTTTTGGAAGTTTGCGAAAATAACTACACTTTTGTGCGTTTTTTGTACAAAAAACACCCACAGAGCCTCGCCCGGTGGGTGCTTTGAGTCACATCATCGATTAACGATTCATTCGATTATCGATCAGGTCATCCACCACAGATGGATCTGCCAGTGTCGAGGTATCGCCTAACGCGCCATAATCATTGGCAGCGATCTTTCTCAAGATGCGACGCATGATTTTCCCTGAACGTGTCTTCGGCAGACTCGGTGCCCACTGAATGAAGTCAGGTGATGCAATCGGACCAATTTCAGAGCGAACGTGATTCCGAAGCTCTGCACGCAACTCTTCAGTCGGCTCTAAGCCTTCTTGAAGCGTGACATACACATAAATCCCTTCACCTTTGATGTCGTGCGGATATCCAACCACAGCAGCTTCGGCGACAGCATCATGCGCGACCATGGCTGACTCGATTTCAGCGGTTCCCATCCGGTGGCCCGACACATTTAAGACGTCATCAACACGTCCGGTAATCCAGTAGTACCCATCGTCATCGCGACGGGCGCCATCGCCCGTGAAATATCGATTCGCAAATGTTGAGAAGTAGGTTTGCTCAAAGCGCTCGTGATCGCCCCAGCAACTCCGACCAGACGATGGCCAGGAATCCAGCAGAACCAAGTTACCATCCGTCGCACCTTCCAAGATGTTTCCTTCGTTATCAACCAATGCAGGCTGGACACCGAAGAATGGGCGTGCTGCTGATCCCGGCTTGGCTGCAGTCGCCCCTGGCAATGGAACGATCATGATTCCACCTGTTTCTGTCTGCCACCAAGTATCAACGATTGGGCACTTCCCTTGACCAATCACACGGTGGTACCACTCCCAAGCTTCTGGATTAATCGGCTCACCAACGGATCCAAGAATCCGCAATGAAGACAAATCCGAATCACCCAAGACATCTTCGCCCTTCACCATCAACGAACGAATTGCTGTTGGTGCTGTATAGAACTGATTGACTTTGTGCTTTTCAATCACGCGACCGAAACGAGACGAATCCGGATAGGTCGGAACACCCTCGAACATCAAGGTGGTTGCACCGTTCGCAAGCGGTCCATACACGATGTATGAGTGACCCGTGATCCAGCCCACATCAGCTGTACACCAATAAATATCGCCATCTTTGTAGTCAAAGACATATTGATGGGTCAGTGAGGTATACACGAGATAACCGCCGGTGGTGTGCTTTAGACCCTTTGGCTTCCCTGTGGATCCTGAGGTGTAAAGAATGAAGAGCGGATCTTCCGCATTCATCGGCTCAGGCTCACACTCTGTCGACTGATTCGCGCACACATCGTGGTACCAAACGTCTTTTGGACCCATCTCGACGTCGCCACCTGTGCACTTCACCACCACGACTGTCTCAACGCCCTGACAGGCTTCAGAAGCGACCGCTTTGTCGACATTTGTCTTCAATGCCACAGCGCGACCACCGCGACGACCTTCATCCGCTGTGATGATGACCTTCGACCCTGACTCTTCCACACGAACGCCCAAGGCGTCAGGAGAGAATCCACCAAAGACAATCGAATGCACTGCACCGATTCGCGTACAGGCCAGCATCGCAACCGCGGCTTCAGGAATCATCGGCATGTACAGCGTGACAACGTCACCCTTTTTCACGCCTTGAGCACGCAATCCATTGGCAAATCGACAGACTCGTTCATACAGGTCGCGGTAGGTAATATGCTCATCAGAGTTTGGATCATCGCCTTCCCAGATAATCGCAGTTTGGTCACCGCGAGTCGCTAGATGACGGTCCAGACAGTTGGCGGACACGTTCAGAATGCCGTCTTCATACCAACGAATATCAATGTTTCCAGGAGCGAACGATGTGTTTTTGATCTTGGTGGGGAACTGAATCCAATCGAGACGCTTGGCTTGCTCGGCCCAGAACGCTTCTGGATCTTCAATGGATTGACGATACATCGCCTCATAGGTTGCCTCGTCTGCCCAGGCGTTCGCTGCAACTGCAGGATCAACTGGATACACCTTGGAATCAGTCATGAAAACTCCTTACTGGTTAAAGTTATCCGCAAAGTGTTATGCCTAACGCGACAAGACCCAATACGACAATCGTCTCGACTCAACTAAAGAGAGGTTTCAATTACAGAAATGTTTGAACCTGATCGATGATCACCGGAATTTCGGTATCCATCGAAAACAACGCCATCAACGTCGCATCACGATCCATCAGATAGATGCGTGAGGAGTGATCAACCGTATAGCTTTTCGGATCATCTCCCACCCGTTGAGCATAGACCTGATACTGCCGCATTACTTGCTCAATCGACTGACGATCACCGGAGAGACCGTAAAATGTCGGATCAAATACCGCCGCATATTCAGCAACTGCCGCTACCGTATCCCGTTCTGGATCCACAGTGACAAAAAGGCCCGACACACGCTCACGTTCATCACCTAATCCTTCAACAATGGCTGCCATCCGAGCCAGCTCAGTCGGACAGACATCCGGGCAGTATGTATAACCGAAATAAATGAGCATCAAATCACCGCCGAGGGTTGCGGTATCCAAAGGCCCTTCCACTGTCTGCAAGGTAAAATGGCCACCAATCTGAGCGCCAGGCATCCCTCGCTCACCGGTGGTTAGATTCCGGATAAATGGAAAAGCGACTAAACCTGCTAATAAACAGGCAACAAGAAGCGGGGCATAACGTCTCACAAAATCAACCTTTATTACGTATCTGCAATTTTCAATAACTGAGCCGGTGGCATCTGGCGTGCTTGTTTCGCCGACCATCGCCCGATCACTCCGACAATGGTACCTGTCGCAAGCGGTGCAAGCACCCATATCAGCCACTTTGATGACCACTCAAGATTAAAGATCTTGGTGTAAACGAGCCAACCCAAGAGTTCGGTTCCAACAGCCGCCAACAGTCCACTGATCACTCCTAGCGTGAGAAATTCAGCCCACTGGGATTGCGATAACAAGCGGTCAGAACCGCCAAGACTTCGCAGAATCGCGGATTCCTTGCGACGCTCAGGCAACGAGGTTTGGATACTAGCAGCTAAAACCAAGACACCACCGACGAGCACGAAATACAGCACGACACTGACCGCTTGTGATACCCGATCTAAAATGCCACGAATCTGGTTGAGAATCGCATCCACTGACAAGAGTGTCACCTGCCGAAACTCGCCACTGATCGCAGCGGTGTCTTTTGCTGGATTCAGAAGCCGCAAACTGGTTAATCGCGTGGATTCAAACGGCGCCAGTGTGCCCGGCGAGAAAATCATAAAGAAATTGGGAAGCATGGAATCCCACTGCACCACGCGAGACCCTATCACCTCTGCCGAAATTCGGTCTGGCCCGACGGTGTAATGAATGATGTCACCCAACTGTAAGTCGAGCTCATCAAATAATTTCGATTCCACCGTGACAAGCCCAGGACCATCTGCATCGGTGAAAAATCGGCCACGATCGACTTGGTTGTCGCGCCCAAGGACACCAGACTCAGTCAGACTCAGTTCACGACGCACCGACCCCGGCGGTTCAATGCCCTGCAAATGCTCAATCAACGGAATCTCGTTGACCGTTTCCAGCCGTCCACGAACAATCGGATACAGGGGTGCTAAGTCACCACCTCTTGAGGTCACGGCCTCGATAAAAGCCACTTGATCGTCATCGGTAATATTCAAGGCGAAAGTATTCGGAGCATCGGTCGGAACTTGGGTTTCCCAGGTCGCGATGAGATCAAAACGAATCAGAGCCACCATCGCGATGGCCAGTGCTGTCAGAGCAAACGCCATCAATTGACCACCGGAGGATCCAGGATCCCGAATCAGCTGTTGAATCCCAAACCGCCAAGCAGGGCCCACACGTTCCAAAGGACCTAAACTCCGAATCACCAACTGACCAATCAGGCTCACAAGTGCCACCAAGATGATCACCGCGAGTAAAACCCAACCGGTTAATAACCAATCATCACTGTAGAGATAACCCAGAAGACCGATCGCGACTAACGCAAATCCATAACGGCCTGCCTGACCAACCCCTGACACCTGATAGTCGCGCTTGAAGACCCGAATCGGTGGCACGTTGGCCAACAAAATTAAAGCAGGTGCTGCAAATCCAAAGAGGATCACAAACCCGGTTAACACACCAAGGAACGCTGGCCGCGCACTCGGCTCTGGCAAACTGATCGTCAATAACCCAGCAATGGTATCCACCAAGACCAGTTGCAAACCGTAGCCAATCACAACCCCCAATAGACTCGCCACACCACCAAGAACAACCAGTTCTGTGGTGAAAATTCCGAGCGCTTCGCGACCACTCAAACCAAAGGTTCGAAATAACGCACTGTCTGCAATGTGGTCAGTCGCCCATCGATTGGCTGTCATTGCGATCGCCGCGCCGGACAATAAGACCGTTAACAAACCCGCAAGCGATAAATACGTTGTCGCTCGGGTCAGTGCATTACCGACCTCAGGTCGACCATCGACAACCCCTCGAAGCCGTTGGCTAATGTCCAGCTTCGGCTCGACGAACGCTTTGAATTGTTCGAGGTCACCGTCGGCGAACAACGTGATATACCGGACTCGACTGCCGGGCTGAATCAGCTGCGATGCTTCAAGATCTGCTTGATTCATGAGCAGTCTCGGGGTCAGTGAGACAAACGACCCACCACGATCTGGCTCAAACACCAAAATCTGTGTGATTTGAAGTTCGGTTTCACCAACGGAAACCCGATCACCCACGTCAATATCAAGCTTAGATGCCAATTGTGGGTCTGCCCAGGCAGTGCCAGATGTCGGAATGCTTGATGTCGGATATCCAACGCCTGCACGAGTATCTGCGATTTCGAGCTGACCTTTTAAGGGATATCCATCGGTGATGATTTTCACGCCGGTCAGTTCAAACTTGGACCCACTACCGATGACCGATGGAAACTCAATGGTCTCGGTCGAAGCAACGCCTAAGGCATTGGCTTTTTCAAGCCACAGCGGATCGATCGGTCTCGGTCCCCGAAGCTTGAGATCGCCACCGAGGAGTGCAGCAGCATCAGCTCGCATGGCTCGGTCAATACGATCCGTGAGCACTTCGGTGGTTGTCATAGCAGCCACCGACACCACAATCGCGAGCGCTAATAGCGTCAATTGACCGCTGACAAACTCACGCCACAGAAGGCGCAGCGCAATCATGCGGCGACCTCGTTCAATGTCCCGTCTTCCAGGCTTAAGATTCGCTGACATCGACTCGCCAAGCGCTCATCGTGTGTCACTAAAATCAATGTTGTGCCGGTTTCCTGATTCAATTCAAATAAGAGTTCAGAGACCGATTCGCCCGTTCTTCGGTCTAAGTTTCCAGTGGGTTCATCAGCAAACAACAATGCAGGTTCGTTCACAAAGGCCCGAGCCAAGGCAACTCGCTGCTGTTCTCCTCCTGACAGCATGCGCGGTCGATGATGGGTTCGCGCACCCAAACCGACGCGTTCTAGCCACTTCATCGCGCGTTGTTTCGCCTGCGCCACAGACATGCCGGTTAACTCTAACGGTAACATCACGTTTTCAACCGCTGTTAACCCTTGGAGTAGTTGAAAACTTTGGAAGACAAACCCGATTCGTCCGCGCCGAACCGCTGCGCGCTGATCTTCAGAGAGGCCACTGAATGCCTCGCCTTGAAACAGGATTTCACCACTTTCGGGGATATCTAGTCCCGCCAGCAACGACAGCAACGTACTCTTTCCTGCTCCGGAAGGACCAATAATCGCTACACTGTCCCCTGGGTTGATTCTCAAGTCCAACGACTCCAAAACAGACAAACGATGACCGCTTTGGTCGTTGAACCCATGTGACACATTGCGAACATCAAGGACTGGTTGTGCAGACATTACGAGTGGTATTCCTTTGGTTGAGTTTGGTAACGCCTGCTCTTGCCGGCCCGACACTGCTGGTCGTCGGGGACAGTTTAAGCGCAGGCTATGGGCTTGATCGCGGCCTCAGTTGGGTCGATCTACTCGCCGCATCTCCCGAAGAATTACTGGGGGCGGATGTACAAGTTTTAAACGCTTCGATCTCTGGTGAAACAACCACCGGTGGACTCTCTCGTCTCCCTGGGTTGTTGGATCGACACCACCCAAGTTCTGTCTTGATTGCTCTGGGCGCCAACGATGGATTGAGAGGTCTACCATTGGACACCATGCAAGAGAATCTGAAAGCGATGTTCAGCCTCGTCGAGGCGTCAGGCGCTCAGGTGTTCTACGCCGGCATCGAACTCCCCCGGAACTATGGCGGTCCTTTTACCCGAGCATTTCGTCAGGCCCAAGACGCGGTCGCAGCGCAAACAGGGATTCCATACCTGCCATTTTTCCTGGAACCCGTCGCACTTGAACGCACACTATTTCAAGACGATGGGTTGCATCCAACCGAAGAAGCGCAACCACTGATCGCGGACTACGTCGGACGCTTCATTCAAGAGTCACTGTTGAAATAACCCAGTCGAGTCAAATCGTCCACCAACCGAATCAAATAGCGATCGGTCATGGCCGAGACATAATCCGTGACTCGCATGAGTCGTTGATATTTGGAATCGTTCGGCCGCGGTCTGAATTTGCCAAGCCGAGCGACGGCATCGCGGGCTTTTGAACTGATATAGGTCCCATCACCGCCAGCGCTCGCAAGGGCTTCAGCACCTTCGATCAAGTGCGATAAAACACCACGCAGTAATCGCCCACTTCGACCCTCATAGGATTGCTTCGTTAAATCAACATACACCCGTTCACGGGCCAACGCCTTGGCCCGCTGAATCACTTCTCCAGCCGATGCCACTCGCCAATCCAAGAGGTCTTCATCGAAGGTTCCTTGGATGATGGCGTCATAGTGGAGCTGAAACCGTTCTTCAGCCTCGTGCACTAAGGCATCGATCGCAGCCGAACGGAGAAGCTCGAGCTTCGCTTCAGAATCATCCAATAACTGCTCATACAAATTCCGGCGTGCACCTCGGTCCACCAGCTCTTTCATGAGCGATGAGACCTCCTCATAATCTAAATGACCGAGCTCAACCGCATCTTCCAAATCAATCAGGGCGTAGCAAATATCATCAGCAGCCTCGACGGCATACACCATCGGATGCCTGGCCCAAACATCAGGCATCAATTCGATCATTCCCAAATGGGAGGCTAGTTCACGCATCAACGGCAATTCTGTTTGATTGACACCATGTTTCCGCTTGGTTTGGCCAAAGGCCGAATTCGCTGCAAAGGGATACTTCACAAAGGTGCCAAGTGTCGCGGCGGTTAACCGCATCCCACCATCGAACCAATGACGCTCAAGACAGGTGATCACCCGAAACCCTTGGGCATTCCCTTCAAACCCGGTCAGATCAGCGCGCTCAGCGCTCGAAAGGCCTGTCAGATATTCAGGATGCGATTCAAAAAACTGCCGAATGGCACGCTCACCGGCATGACCAAAGGGTGGATTTCCGATGTCATGAGCGAGGCAGGCAGATTGGACCAAAGCGCCCAATCCAGACGCCGAATGCGCTTCAGACAACAAGCCTTCATGACGCATCCACTGACCTAGGCGAGCGCCCAAGGATCGCCCCACAGAGGCCACTTCAAGAGAATGCGATAGCCGCGTATGCACGTGGTCATTGTCCGACAATGGATGCACCTGCGTTTTCACAGCCAATCGACGAAATGCCCCTGAAAAAATCAGACGATCATGGTCTCGTTGCCACTGACTCCGCTCATCACCTGAGGCTTCCGACACCCACTGACGTTGATGATCAATCCGTGCAGTTGATAACAGTTGATTCCAATCCATCATGAGAAAGCCACCTCATGATGAGGACCGCAATCGGATTCGCTCAGCTTGCGTTTCGGATACAAATCAAACCGGACCGTCTTGCCTTTGACCTGTGAAGACGGGACTTTTCCACCAAGATACTCTGCTTTCAGCGGGCGCTTGACGACCACCCGTGCGGCTTGAGAATCCAGTGCGGCTTCTAACAATCGGTCGGCAGGTTCGGCCGCATCCAAGAGCGCATGCAAGACTTGCATCGACAATGACGGTGCTGCTTTTCGCTCTTTCGGGAACATTGGGTCCAAATAGATCACACCATGCGACACTCTCGAGACCACCTCGGTACTATCCGTCTGTTGGAAGTTCACGCGATCACACCAAGGGATTTCAGCCTCCTGTGCGCGCCTGAAGGCATCATTGAATAATGCTGCGATCACAGGATGGCGCTCCATAGCCAACACGTGGCAGCCAATATTGGCCAGCACACTCAAATCGCCACCAAGTCCGGCTGTGGTATCGACAATTGCAGGGCGCAAACCTTTCTGACACCCGAGTGCGCGAGTCAGCGCTTCGCCGGTGACGGCTTTGACGCGCCGAGCCTGTGCCCCACCGACAAAATCAATGTGAACACTCGAGCGTGAGTCAAAGTCTGCCGACTTCAGTGCCAATCCCTGCTCATCCCACCAAAAATAATGTCCTGACTCAGGCGGAGCTGACTGCCAGTCGACTTGTAACCAGGGGGATCTCAGCATGGCCTCATCCCGACTCACCACTTGATGGAGTGGATCGACGCCAACCCAATCCATCATCACCTCAGTGTCCGGTCACAAAACGCCAGGCGTTATCAAATAGGCCCATCCATGGCGTCACTGATGATGTTCCCGTCGGCGCGAACGAGAGTTGAGATCGCAACACCACTCGCTCAGGATGCGGCATCATGATGGTCACACGCCCATCCTCAGAGCAGAGTCCAGCCAGCCCGCACGCAGATCCGTTCGGGTTCCCCGGATAACGGGTTTCGGGATGGCCTTGATCGTCTGTATAGACAAGGCTTGTTAAGTTTGAGGACGTCAGTGCCCGAATTTCTGACTCTGAGTGCTGAAAACGCCCTTCGCCGTGGGCAACGGCAATCGGGAATCGTGTTCCTTGCAAATCACGAAGCAGCACCGAACGGCTCTCTGGCAAGGTCGCAAGCGTTAATCGAGCCTCAAACTGTTGTGATTGATTGCGTGCCATTGGTTTGAAGTGACCCGCCCCAGGGATCAGGGGAGCTAACTGCGCCATCATCTGACACCCGTTACAAATTCCGAGTGATATCGTGTCTTCACGCGCAAAAAACGCCTCAAACATCTCACTGAGGGCCTCGTTGAAGAGAATCGAACGCGCCCAACCCGCCCCGGCACCCAGAACATCTCCATAACTGAATCCGCCACAAGCGGCTAGCGCCTCAAATGACTCAAGTGTTTGCCGGCCAGTCATCAAATCAGACATATGTACATCGACAGCCTCAAATCCACAGTGATCGAAGGCATGCGCCATTTCTATGTGACCGTTAACACCCTGCTCTCGCAAAATCGCCACGCGAGGACGTTGAGCTGCCACTCGTCGCACTTCAGGGACCTGTGCCATCGGCGGTATGTGGACGCTGGCCAGTCCTTGAGTTGATCGGGCGATATTCTGTGACTCTTGATCCACACACTCGGGGCGATCGCGAAGTCTTGCCATCGCAAAACTCACAGCCGTCCAGGATTGTTCCAAAGCAACACGTGTCTCGCTCATTAACAGCGCATCATCCGCAATGAGAATGAGGTCTTCGGACTGATCCGGTTCACCGAGCACGTGGGCAATCAAATCACGCTCCGCGCACAGTGCCATCACCTCATCGACGTCGGTGTTCGCAACTTCAATGACGCAACCGATTTCTTCGTTGAACCAAAAAGCCACCGGATCCATCCCTTGAGGCGTCTGGGCACGCAGACCAAGCCTTGAGGCAAACAGCATTTCTGCAATGGTCGCCAACAACCCACCGTCAGAACGATCGTGATACGCCAACAAACGGCCATCATCAAGCAGACCTTGAATCAGGTCAAAACAGGCTTTTAGGGCTAGAGGAGCCACATCCGGTGCCACATCACCCAATTGCGAGGTCACCTCGCAGGCAATCGAGCCGGCCAATCGCTGAGCGCCTAAATCGATCACAATCAGCGACGTCTGTTCGCCATGTAACAGCGGTGTTGTGGTTTTTTCCACATCCGTCACTGGCGCAAAACCCGAACAAATCAGCGACATTGGGCCGATGACCTCATGTGTACCCGCTGAGTCAGACCAACGGGTTTTCATCGACATGGAATCTTTACCGACAGGAATACAGACACCAAGTGCTGGACAAAATTCTCCACCGATCGCTTGGACTGCCTCATACAGCCGAGCATCTTCGCCCTCGGTTCCAGCAGCACACATCCAGTTTGCTGACAGCTTGATTTGAGCAACATTGCCGATCGCCGTGCCCGCCATATTCATGATGGTCTCAGCCACCGCCATCCGCGCTGATGCTCCCGCATTGAGGAGCGCAAGTGGGGTCCGTTCGCCCATCGCCATGGCTTCACCCGTGACCGAACCGATCGCTGAATGCGTCACCGCACAATCTGCCACCGGCACTTGCCACGGGCCGACCATCTGATCCTGATGCACCAAGCCGGATACTGTGCGGTCACCGATCGTGATCAGGAAGTTTTTCGAGGCCACTGTGGGATGACTCAGAACTCGATGTGCAAGCTCCGAAAACCCAATCGCTGAAAAATCCGCTGGCTGACAACGGACCGTCAAGGTTGCCGCTTCCCGGTGCATTTTCGGCGGTTTACCAAATAAGACATCGACTGGTAAATCCACAGGAGGCCTCGACTCATCGGTTTTCGTCACCGACAAGTGTGGTCGATCATGCGCATGGCCGACGACCGCATAGGGACAACGCTCACGCTCACAAATGGCTTCAAACTCTTGAAGCTTCAAAGGATCCACGGCAAGCACGTATCGCTCTTGCGCTTCATTGCACCAGAGAGCCAGTGGTGACAGTGAGGGATCAGCTGAGGGAATCCAATCCATCGAAAAATCTGCCCCAACACCACCGTCCTTGACCAACTCAGGAAGTGCGTTGGATAGGCCGCCGGCACCAACATCGTGGATAAACACAATCGGGTTCTCAGACCCACGTAACCAACATCGGTCGATCACTTCCTGACAGCGACGCTCCATTTCAGGGTTCGCCCGTTGTACGGATGCATAATCAAGATCACTGCCTGATGTGCCTTCACCGGCCGAACTGGCTGCTCCGCCGCCGAGCCCAATCAACATCGCTGGACCGCCCAGCACCACCAGCGGTGTACCTTCCGAAAAGGGTTTTTTATCCACTTGTCCATCAGCGATCGATCCGATGCCACCCGCTATCATGATGGGTTTGACATACCCTCGGCGACGCTCCCCGGAATCGGTCTTTTCAAAGGCCTCATAGGCTCTAAAATAGCCGTTGACGTTTGGCCGACCGAACTCGTTGTTAAATGCGGCACCGCCAATCGGCCCTTCGAGCATAATTTGTAACGCAGATGCCAACCGACTGGGCATTGGAAGATCATGCTCCCAAGGCATTTCAAGGCCAGGAATCCGCAGATAATTCACACTAAACCCAGTCAGTCCAGCTTTCGGCTTGGCACCTCGACCGGTTGCTCCTTCGTCCCGAATCTCGCCACCAGCACCAGTTGCCGCACCCGGATTTGGCGAGACGGCAGTTGGGTGATTATGGGTTTCAACCTTCATCACCAGATGCACAGGCTCAACCACAGTTTCATAACTGTGGGAGATGGGGTTGACCAAAAAACGACCAGCGGTTGGACCTTCAACGACAGCCGCGTTGTCGGCATAGGCGGAGAGCACACCACCTGGAGCGATCTCATGCGTATTCCGAATCCACTGAAACAATGTCTTGGGTTGGTCTTTGCCATCCAGAGTCCAGGATGCGTTAAAGATTTTGTGCCGACAATGTTCCGAGTTTGCCTGGGCGAACATCATCAACTCGACGTCGGTTGGATCGCGGCCTAACTTGTCATAGGCATGCGCGAGGTAGTCAATTTCGTCATCAGACAACGCCAACCCATGTACTTGGTTAGCCTCATTGAGCGCGGAAATTGGATCGCCACCCAATGTCACAATACCCAGCGGCTGTGGCTCACCTGGAGTAAAAAATGCCTCTGTCGGGAGCCCGTCCAGCACATCTTCCATCATCGGATCGGCAAGGAGTCCATTCAACAATACCTGGTCTGCCGCTGATACTTGGCCTTCGACCACAATGTGCATCCCGCGCTCGACCCGGTTGACTGTTTCAAATCCACAGTTTTTCGCGATCTCTGTCGCCTTTGAACTCCATGGTGAGGTCGTCCCAGAACGAGGCAATGCGACCAACCCTGAACCCACGGAGAGCGGTGATGCATCGAGGAGCTGTTCCAGCTTTGCAGAGTCATGCACCACACCTGTCACAAAGAAAAGATACGTACAGGTAAGGTTTTCAAGCGCAATTCCAGCGGCATTCGCCCGAGAAATCAGTGATTGAATACGAAACGACGAGAGGGCTTGGCCTCCCTGCAAAATGAGCATGTCAATCGGTCCTTGATACGATCGAAAAATCAAAAACGGGAGTTTAGCAGAGCCGGCCTCGACGCCGGGGGATTCCGTGGAATTTTTTACGCAGATCCTGCCGGATTCGGGGATCGACGCGCCCGGAAAAATTGCGTCAGGAGCTGTGCCGATTGATCAGCCAATAAGCCACCTTCGACTGCAATTTGGTGATTGTAAAATGTTGCGTCTGGGAGCTTTAATTGTGAGACCAAGACACCAGCCCTTGGCTCTCGTGTGGCATAGACAACGCGTTCAATTCGAGCATGAATCATGGCCCCAAAACACATCGTACAAGGCTCGAGTGTCACGTAAAGCGTTGACCCCGGAAGCCGGTAATTCTGCACCGACTCCCCCGCGGAGCGGATTGCTGCGATCTCCGCATGATGAGTGGAATCACAAGTGCTAATCGGTGCATTCCAGCCTTGCCCGAGAAGCTGCTGATCACGCACGATCACTGCTCCCACAGGCACTTCATTGAGTGAGGCTGAATGATGCGCTAAGTCGAGCGCCTGGCGCATCCAGCGCGCATCATCTTCAGTAAATGTGCAGTCTGTCATGACACTCCTCGATGACCGATTGGTTGACGATCTCCGTCGAATGGGGTTTCCTGCACTTCTGTCTATTCGTGCAAACCACAGGATAACAAACGATGTCGACAATATACCCATCGATCGACCCCAACGGTCTTCTTGAATACTCAGTCGTGTTCACTGATCGTTCGATGAACCACATGTCTCGAGCATTTCAGGACGTGATGTGCGGTCTGCATGATGGTCTCACGTCGGTCTACAACGCATCGGCTTGTGTTCTTGTTCCCGGGGGCGGCACCTTTGCTATGGAAGCGGTCGCCCGACAATTTGCCAAAGATCAACATGTTCTCGTTGTCAGGAATGGGTGGTTCAGCTACCGATGGACGCAGATTTTCGATCAGGGTGTCACTCCATCGCATGCCGAAGTCGCAAAGGCCCGTCCGGATAGCGATCGGGCCGATCAACAATTTGCCCCCGTGCCAGTTGAAGAAGTTTGCGCTCAAATCCGAGCAGAACGCCCGAATCTCGTGGTCGCACCGCATGTCGAAACGTCAGCGGGAATGCTGTTGCCTGATCATTATTTGCAAGCACTGACCACTGCTGCACACGAGGTGGGTGCGTTGTTTGTTCTCGATTGCGTTGCCGCGGGTGCGCTTTGGGCCAACATGGACGCGCTGGGCATTGATGTGCTCATCACCGCCCCACAAAAAGGTTGGACATCAACACCATGTGCTGGCGTAGTGATGTTATCGCAACGGGCACTGGATCGGCTTGAGACGACCACTTCAGACAGTTTTGCCTTGGATTTAAACAAATGGCACAACATCATGGGGTCGTATCTTGGCGGCGGGCATGCCTATCATGCCACTCTTCCAACCGACGGCCTTGCAGGATTTTATGATACCTACCAAGAGATGGCTGGCATCGGTTTCGATGCGTTAAAAACGAGGCAAATCGAGCTTGGGCGCCAGGTGAGAGCGCTGACAGAAGGTTATGGTTTCAAGAGCTTAGCTGCCGACGGATTTCAATCGCCAACCGTTGTGGTTTCACATACCGATCGCAGTGATTTCAAAAATGGCAGCGCGTTTGCCTCAGTTGGCCTGCAAATCGCTGCGGGGGTTCCACTCGAATGTGGAGAATCCGCCGAATTCCAGACGTTTCGACTTGGCCTGTTTGGTATCGATAAGCTGATGCACATTGATCGCACCGTTTCTCTTCTCGACGATGCGCTTAAACAACTGGTTTAGCCAGGATGCGATGCGCTGAACACATTCACCAAGGCAACACCCGAGATAATTAACGCGAGCCCCACAATCGCCTGCCACTCGAGCATCTGTTTGTAAACAAAGGCACTGAAGACAGCAATCAAAAAGACTCCGATGCCACTCCAAATGGCATACACAATGGCAATCGGGATATCTCGGATAGCGAATGTCAGACAATAAAAAGCCACGGCATAACATGTGATCATGATCACCGTTGGCATGGCCCGAGTGAAATTTTGAGTCACCGGAAGTAGCAAAGTGCCGATCACTTCGAACAGAATCGCACCGGCAAGAAAGACGTAACTCATGGCGATGATCCTTCTTGCTCACGATCTGCGAATGGATCACTAGATTCCGGTGACCAATATCCTGACAGTTTTTCCATTTGGTGGCGAAATTGTTTCAATTCTCGTCGGGATTTTCGATCCTGAAGACTACAACCGCTCTCAACCAAATATTCGATCAGAGCAAAAAACGAAATTCTGCTGGGAATGTAATCCATCAAGATTTGATCCATCACCACCACTTCGTGAGCCAGCACACACAAGGGGGATTCTGAGCTGTCAGTGACCGCAATGATCCTCAAATCACTCTCTTTCGCTAATCTCGCGACCTTGATCGACTGCGATGCATAAGGATGTGTTGAGAACACCACCAACACATGGTCAGGTCTCGCAAGCATCAAGTGGTCATAAGCAGCCGACTCGGAATTGGGCACCAAAAACACATTGTGCTGGATCATATTCAACAGATACGCCAAATAATGTGACAGGCTGTAGGCACTTCGAAACCCTGCGACATGGCACGGCGACTCAAAGATCAATCGAGCAATTCGATCGAGTTGCTCGCGTTTCTCTGGGGCAAACACGCTCGCCAACGCCACTCGGAACGATCGTTCATGTTCGTTTTCTTTCGCTGTTGTGATGGCTTCGGATGGACCGAGGTACTCCCTGCGAAATACAGTTTGAAGATCGCTATAGCCGGCGAATCGAAGCGACTTCATTAACCGCATGACAGTTGAGGGGGTGACGCCAGATCGGGCTGCCAACTCTCGAACACTCAAAAACGGAATTTCAGCGCCATGACGCAATAGATATCGACCAACTCGCTGCTGCGTCGGCGGACAACTTTCAATTTTGGCCTTGATGGCGTGGATATTCATGAGTAGCTCACAACACGTTTGTTCCGAAAATAGGGAAAAACTTTAAGTTTCGATACAAACGTACCACAAAGTTTGCGAAGGCTGCTCCAGTCGGTGATAGTTTGCGATGTCTTGTTAGGACACCAAAGTACAACAATAAGGAGTACATCTATGAAGATTAAACACTTCGCCCTCGCATCTGTTGCTGCCTTCGGTCTGACAGCCGGGGCTGTACAGGCACAACAATTTATCTCAATTGGCACAGGTGGCGTGACTGGCGTCTACTATCCAACAGGTGGTGCTATCTGTCGTCTTGTCAACAAAGATCGTAAGACGCACGGTATCCGTTGTTCTGCTGAATCCACAGGTGGATCCGTTTACAACATCAATACGATCCGCGCAGGTGAGCTCGAGTTCGGTGTTGCGCAGTCAGACTGGCAGTATCATGCCTACAACGGTACATCAAAATTTAAGGATCAAGGCGCCTTCACAGACCTTCGCGCTGTGTTCTCTGTTCACCCTGAACCCTTCACACTGTTGGTTCGCGGCAAGTCATTTAACAATGTCACCAAGTTCGAAGATCTCAAGGGCATGAAAGTCAACGTGGGTAACCCTGGGTCTGGCCAACGCGCAACGATGGAAGTGGTCATGGATGCCTTTGGCATGAAGATGAGCGATTTCGCGGTTGCTGCCGAACTGAAAGGTTCAGAGATGGCGCAGGCATTGTGTGACGGAAAAATCGACGCAATGATTTACACCATCGGTCACCCTGCTGCTGCAATCACTGAAGCAACAAATAGCTGTGATGTCCGTCTCGTGTCTGTCAAAGGCGCGCCGATCGACAAGCTCGTTGCCGATAACTCGTTCTACCGTGTCGCAACAGTTCCTGGCGGAATGTATAAAGACAATCCAAACGACACAACGACCTTTGGTGTCGGTGCAACCTTTGTCACTTCAGCAAAAATTTCTGACGATGTCGTGTACACGGTGGTGAAAGCAGTGTTCGACAACTTCGCAGACTTTAAAAAGCTCCACCCAGCATTTGCCAATCTCAACGAAGAGCAGATGATCAGCGATGGACTCTCAGCGCCAATTCACCCAGGTGCGATGAAGTACTACAAAGAGCGTGGCTGGAAATAATTCAGGCCATCATCGAGGGGGCAATTGCCCCCTCAACTCTCACCTGACCGAAAAACGATGAATACAAGCGATAACCAACCCTTTCCGGTGGCTGACGATCGGCGCCATCCGCCCTATCGGAGTGCCCGTTCGCTGATCCTCACACTCTGCTTTATGTGGTCCGTGTTTCAGCTCTACGTGGCAAGTGTCGTTCCCTTCGTCTTGACCGAGTGGACTGGGCTCAGTCTGGTATTCAACAATCAAGAAGTTCGGCAAATTCATCTTGCGTTCGCGTTCGCGCTCGCGATGCTCGCCTACCCGCTCAACAAACAATCACC
>QXYM01000049.1:0-1542 GCA_009886945.1 Litorivicinus sp. | reverse complement strand
CGGGCGCCCAAACACCATGGTACGACTACGCAGCAGCGATGATTGCAGCAACGTCATGCCTCTATTTGCTGGTTTTTAAAGACCAAATCTCAGATCGCGCAGGGCTTCCAACCGACAGCGATTTATGGATCTCTGCCATCGGCATGCTCAGCCTCGCTCTGGCTCTTTATCGCTGCCTTGGCTTACCTCTTCTGATCGTCTGCTCATGCTTTCTCTTTTATGTGTTTTTTGGTGACCAAAGCTTCATGCCTGACACCATGCAGTGGAAAGGCGCATCGCTGAACAAAGCCCTCTGGCATTTCTGGATGCAAACCGAAGGAGTCTTCGGCGTTGCTCTCGGCGTTGCCTCCTCAATGATTTTTTTGTTTGTACTTTTCGGAGCCCTGCTCGAGAAAGCCGGCGCCGGGATTTATTTTATCCGCCTGGCCTACGCCCTGTTGGGACATCTGCGAGGTGGACCAGCGAAAGCCGCAGTCGTTGCCTCCGGGTTATCCGGCATCTACTCGGGCTCGTCAATCGCCAATGTCGTGTCGACAGGAACCTTCACTATTCCTTTGATGAAAAAGACCGGCCTGACTGCTGAAAAAGCAGGTGCTATCGAAGTCGCCGCATCGACCAACGGACAACTCACTCCACCGGTCATGGGTGCGGCTGCGTTTTTGATTGCCGAGTTCACTGGTATTTCGTATTTAGACCTCATTACTCATGCGGTGTTACCCGCCATCGTTTCCTATATCGGACTGATGTATATCGTCCATTTAGAAGCTGTCAAACTCGGACTTGAGGGATCAGAACGTTCGTCGCGTGCATTGCCGCTCGCGCACAAGCTCGGCGGTGTGATTGCTGGATTCTTGGGATTTGGACTCTTAGGAATTGTGACCAATCTTCTGTTTGGCTGGACCCAAAGCATTGCCCCGGCAACAACGATTCCGGCTGCGATGTTACTCTTTGTGACCATTTATTTGGTCACCCTGAAAATTGCCGCGAAAAGCAAGGATCTTGGCGATCTACTTGCAGATGACCCTTCGATCCATGACATTCCTGCACGAGAAATTTTAGTTCAAGGTCTGCACTTCTTAGTCCCGATCGTGGTGTTACTTTGGTGCGTACTCATTGAGCGTCTGTCGCCTGCGTTGTCGGCATTCTGGGGCACGATGGCCATCTTGTTTGTGATTCTGACGCAAGACCCAATCAAAGCCCTGTTCCGCGGTCAGTCATGGACAGGCGAGCAATGGGTTGGCGGACTCAAAGCCGCGATCTCTGGAATGATTCAAGGTGCCGAGAATATGATCAGTATTGGTGTGGCGACAGCAGCAGCGGGCCTAATTATCGGCACCGTCTCGTTGACCGGCGCGCATCAAGTCATCGGTGAACTGGTCGAAGTGCTCTCTGGTGGTAGCTTGATTTTGATGCTCTTGCTCGTTGCCGTGATGTGTCTGATTTTAGGAATGGGCCTTCCGACGACTGCCAACTACATTGTCGTATCATCATTGATGGCCCCGGTTATCGTCAGCGTCGGAGCACAATCAGGTCTGCTCGTGC
>QXYM01000048.1:5922-6967 GCA_009886945.1 Litorivicinus sp. | reverse complement strand
CACGTTTCGTCGATCCAAGGCCGTAAGCAGCATCACGAAGCGCTTGCGGCACAGCATTGATGACGTCATCCGAGAGGGAGGAAATAAAGGGGATGATCATCACCCCCATCACAAGGCCAGCGGCCAATGCAGATTCAGACGCGACTTCCAAGCCAAGCGATTCACCAACACCTTTGACGAAAGGAGCTACCGTCAAAGCCGCAAAAAAGCCATAAACCACCGTTGGCACGCCAGCCAAAATCTCAAGTAAAGGTTTGACCACTGCTCTTACTCGTGCAGACGCGTATTCCGCCAGATAAATTGCGCTGAAAAGACCCACCGGAACAGCAACAACTAAAGCCACCGTAGAAATCAGGAATGTGCCCACAAACATCGGGAGCATCCCATAGGTTGCGGTCCCTCCACCGGAACCTGCGCGCTGCGCGCCCTCAAATTGAGGGTTCCACTCAAGCCCGAATAAAAAGTCTTGTGGCGGAATCAATTTAAAGAATCGAATGGATTCGAAGAGGACCGATAGCACGATCCCAATCGTTGTGATGATGGCAACTGTGGAGCTTAGAATGAGTGTCCAAAGAATGACTCGCTCGACACTATTACGTGACCGGAATTCCGGGTTGATCTGACGGTAAGCAAAAAACCCACCAAGCACTGAAATCGCCAAGACCATGACGGTAATCAATTGATCAGATGTCGACTGCCAACGAATCCAGGCATCACCTGCCGCTTGGATCCAAGGGTCAAACTCTCCAAAACTAATGCCGTCCACAACGTTCATGACTTTCGCGAATGCAATTTCTTGGTCCATCTTGCCAAGAGCCAGAATTTCTGGCGGATAAAAGTCACGGATCATTTGCTTGAAAACAATGCCGTCAACAATTGAAAAAATCACGAGTAGTAATAGCGCAGGGATGGTAGCGATCAGGCCTGCCCACGCGCCATAGTAATGAGGCAGGGAGTGCAATTTAATGTTCGTCGACGCCCTTTGCTCAATAATTGAGCGTTGACCAAGATAAAAGTAGGCCGCGCCAATAACGAGAACGATGAG
>QXYM01000048.1:5190-5912 GCA_009886945.1 Litorivicinus sp. | reverse complement strand
GACTGGTGATGGACACGTTCGTTTTTCCTCCAATGAAAAGAAAGTCGGCAGATGAATCCGCCGACTTTCCTCGATCAACTCAAGCTGTGTTGATTACTTAAGATCTGCAGCAACCAAGACTGGAAGATCTTTCATACGAGCAGCCATTTCATCACGCTCTGCAGTCGGCATTGGAATCATACCAGCGTCAGCCAGAATTCCGTCGTCGCCCCAGTGCTTAGTCCACTCAGTCATGTACTTATCGATGCTTGGTACAACACCAATGTGCTGATGCTTCACATAGAAGAACAATGCACGTGATGCCTTATATTTGCCAGCGGCAATCGCGTCGAAAGTTGGAATGACACCTGACAATTCTGCACCTTGCAGCGTGTCAGAGTTCTGATCAAGATATGAGAAGCCGAAGATTCCGTATGCATTTGGATCTTCTTGTAGCTTCTGGACAATCAGATTGTCCTGTTCGCCAGCTTCAACATATGCGCCGTCTGTACGCATGGCACGACATGTCTTTGCTTTCTTACCAGCAGCCTTCAACGCAGCTTTCGCGTCCGCGTCCTTACCACAGTAAGCCTTCTCGTTCACGATTTCCGCGTAAGAAGCACGTGTACCAGAGGTTGTTGGTGGTCCATAAACTCGAATGGCTGTATTGGGAAGCGCTGGATTGATGTCTGACCAATTCTTGTACGGATTGGCGACCATTTTGCCGTCGATGGCCACTTCAG
>QXYM01000048.1:4732-5180 GCA_009886945.1 Litorivicinus sp. | reverse complement strand
AAGATCCGCCAAAGAGATTTTCAGTTGTGGACCACTCTTCGAGTTAGCAACAACGATTCCGTCGTAACCGACTTTGATTTCAGTCAGCTTCACACCGTTTTTATCACAGTACTCAAGCTCAGCAGTCTTCATGCGTGAAGATGCGTTACCAATGTCGATGAATTCAGTTCCGATTCCGTCACACACACCTTTCTTACCAACTGAAGAACCACCAGATTCAACAACTGGAGTCTTTTGGTTGTAGTTACGGCCGAGACGCTCAGCAACAATCGTTGCAAACGGAAGAACTGTTGATGAACCAGCGATGCTAATGTAGTCACGTGCTACAGCAGTCGTGCTCATCGCAACTGCCAAAGCGGCAGAAGTAGCGATACGAACAAACATGGAGAACTCCTTTAAAGTTTTTTCTTTGAGCCGAAAGCTGATGTCATGTCACGCTTTAGGCACG
>QXYM01000048.1:3670-4722 GCA_009886945.1 Litorivicinus sp. | reverse complement strand
CAAATGTTACAAAAACATGACGAACGTGATCAAAAGATCGATAAGAAGAACTTTGTGCTTTTATTTTTCAAGTCACCGCTTGGTTGGCGTGGCTCAGTCGGCTCCTATTTTCAGTGCTCCCTGCTGAATTTGAGTCTCGTGATTGGCCCAACTGACGCGCAACTCAAACTGATTCTTATCGACATCCTCGCTGGCGACCACTTTGAGGTTGAGAAGACCTTGAGGTTTCAATGTGATACTGCCCTCATCATCACTGAAGACTAATTCTCCTTGATCCAATCCTTTGAGGATCGCCTTGAGATAGGCTTGGATGGTTTTGCTGTCCTGCAGCGATTCGTGCCGAAAGCGATTTTTTCGTTGCAACATGGTTAATCCTTAAAACGGAAGCGAAAAGATTTTCGTGCGTGGGTAATCGTTACTGATCCCGATCACCTGTTCAGTCGGGCAAATGCGGATGTGGCCAGCTCCAAGCCCTGAAAGACCCTCTTTTTTTCGCGAGTTGCGATCGAGAGTAATATCTCCCTCGATATGCAGAAGCCCCTGCTTCAACAACATGCGCTGGCCATACTTCCGATTCAGATGACCATGAACAACCGCGTGAATACCACTCCGATGCACCCGATTCACGCCGCGTGGAGAAAGGGGCAAATCGACTGGCCGATACTTAGTCCGCATGACATTCGCCACTGTGCCGAAATAGAACTCAAAGAGATCTGACTTCAACTGTCGTCGATACAGCCGATTCAGCGCTTTCACACCCTGTTTTTCAATCAACTTCGCAACCGAGTCATCAAGGCCTGCATGCAGGAACACAAAGGACCCCATTTTCTCAGCCAGCACCATGCGTTTAAAAAACCAGCCATATTTCCCTTTCGGCTTTAAGAATAGCTGTTGGCAAACCTGTGCGGTGCGATAGACATCCTGCAGTGTCATTCCATGGTCTAGGCAGGCCGCCTCAAAGGTCTTGATTTTCTTGCCCATCCGCTCGAGTTCGCGAATCACTGCTTCTTCAGGCATCCGATTCGCTACAGCCATCGGAAAACGGGCAAACC
>QXYM01000048.1:0-3660 GCA_009886945.1 Litorivicinus sp. | reverse complement strand
GCTCAAGTCTAGCTCGCCCTTTCTCTTCCCACTTGGCGGCTTCGTCATCTTCACGTAACGCTCAAACACTTCAGCCAACAAGGGCACAACTTTGTTTCCCATCCTGACGAATAGATGCTCGGTGAGGACGTCTTTCTTGCCACGCAAAGACACCAATCCCATTAACAATCGTATGTCATGATTGCCAGCAATTAAGGTCACCTTAGCGCCGGCGTCATACAGCGCTTTGATGGACTCTAGTAATCTCAGATTGCTCGGTCCTTTATCCAAACAATCTCCACCAATCACGAAGTGCGCTTTTTTACCGGCTTTGTTGAGCTTGATCCGATCATGTGCTTCTGGGGGATCGATCGCACCTGTGCTCAAGACACTGGCCAGAAAAGCTTCTGCGTCTGCGTGAGGATCCGAGATGAAAAACACAGGCCGCTTCGGCCACTTCCAAGGCCGGCATCGGACCGCCTCCTGTAGCCGCTTTTTGACATGGCGACCAGACACCTTGTGCGATCCGGAATGATGCGAGTTCAGTTGCCACTCCTCTTTCGCTTTTGGGAGTTGGCGAGTCAATCGCGGGAGTTCATGAATATGTACAGCAGTCACAGCATTAGTCCGTAAAGTCCGTCTGACGCGTTCGTTCTTTCCATTCTCCAGCTCGCTGTGTCCACTTTCCATCAGCGTTCTGAGCAATCACCACAGGAAGGGCATGATGCATACTGAATCGGCGAATATCCTTCCCATCCAAAACGCCCAGGTGGTAAGCGGCGTGGCGAAAAGCCGCACCATGGCCGAATACCGGGACGAGGGTATGGCGATTCTCGGAATTCGCTGCAATCGTGAGCAGCCGCTGAGCGACACGTTGACCCGCATCCATCAGCGATTCAGCACCGGGTAATGGTAACCGAAATTCACTATTTGCTTTCCAGTCAACCGGTGTGTCTTCAAATAGACCCAGATCGTTCAAGCACATCTCCACTTCATCGATCGACAAATTATTCGCCGAACCTAAACCTCGCTCCATCAAATCATCGCAACACACAAGCGGTCCAGATACCTGAAGTTCTGCCCGCATGATCTCCGCAGTCTCTCGCGCTCTCGCTAGAGGCGAGCTGTACCAAAAGTCATTCAATGGCAAGCCGAGCATGGTCGCCATGTCCAATAAGTGCGCTGCACCCACGACCGCTTGTGCTTGACCCTCAGTCGTCAACGGCCAAGGTTGGTGGGCGCTCGGCGTATTGTCACGCTGCTGATAATCACCATGGCGGATCAGGGCGAAGGCCAGATCAGTCATGCTGACAGACTCCGAAGAAGCGCCACGACCTGATCTTTTGCCGCTTGGAAATCAATCCGGCCTGAAATTTCATAAACATCTACCGGGGCAAGTGCATGCAGATAGCGCTCGGGGATGGGTGCATTATTTGGCGACAATGGCGACCCATCGATATCGAGATAAAAGGGCCCCGACGACTTCATCACTGCAGCCAATAAGTCAGCTCGTTGCTCAATCATCACTGGCCGCACCTCTGTGTCTTCCTCGCTATTGCGGTGCCAATTTAAAATACAGAGTAAGCCAAGATTGCCCTGCTCAGCCAATCGGTGTTGACCGTAAACCTGGTCGACTCGGACATCAAACTTGTCTTCCAAATCCCAAAGTTCGTTGGCAGGAAGCTCCTCGTATCGTGCCAGTTCGTCTGAGTTCAGCATCGATCGCAAATTGAAATCATTGACGATCGTCCCGGGATTCACACGCGGAAGTTTGGGAATTCCCCGAGCAATTGTTGTGTCAGCTCGTCGCTCGAGAAGCAGTCGATCATTTGACAGATAAGAGAGCTCTGGCGCATCGAGACAATGCAACATCAATGTGGATTTTCCGCCTCCTGAAAAACCCGCAAATGCCGCGACGGTGTCGCCAAGCTGGCACGCCGATGCATGGCACAGCTGATCACCCTGGTGCTGCCTGTGGTTCAGGAATTGCGCATTAATCGCGTTAATGACTTGGTTGTCATTGGCTGAGCAATGGCCACGAATAATGACCCCGCCAGATGACTGAAGAAGGTAAACCCCAGTCTTGATTTTGTGGATCAGGCGAAAGTTTTCTCCGTCGATGTAGGCCTCTTTTCGGCCAGATTTACCGGCTTCTCGCGGCCAATCAGTCCAGCCCTCGTCAGACAGATCGATCGACCCCTCAATTGCCTCCACCTGACAATCCCACCGTTCAGCATTCACCACCAAATGGCCAAAATAGGATGTGAGCTGCTGGATTAAAGCTTCCGAGTTTGAAGATACTCCGATCGTGAATCCTTGAATCGAAATCACGAATCGATACTCGAGATCGACATCACCGCGAAGCCTGTTCGCGATCGCTTCAACGGTCATGATAACGACTCCAACACGTACTGAGCGTAATGCTCAGCCACGTCAATTCCAGTGCCCTCAAGACCGCCTCTGAATCCGCCAAAAGCAGACACTTCAAAGCAAATCGGGCCATCGTCCGTTTCTGCGACATCCACTGTGGTGAAGTCCATCTGAAATAGCTCTTGTGCCCGGGAAGCCATCGCGATGACTGACGCATCTGGATCGACAGCTTCGTATTTGCCTCCGGAATGGATTGTTGTATTCCATGCTCCAGTCTGTGCGACTCGAGCGTAAGCGCCCAAATACTCGCCACCAAGGAACATCAATCCCATATCGCGACCGGATAAAGCAATCTTGCGCTGCAGATACAGCACGGGGTTGTCTTGTTGAAATGATGTCAACGCGACAGATAATTGGTCGTCGCTTTCTGATGCATCAAGCACCGTCATGCCTCTCGCCTTGGTTGAGAATAACGGCTTTAACACAGCCTCCCCAGCGCCTTGAATGAACGCAATCGCATCGGAAATGGACTCGGTCACGCAGGTGTCTGGCATCGGAATCGAATGGTTTTGCAAGGTCACTGTACAACTGAGCCGATCGATCAGCCGGAGCATCGACGACGCCGGACTGAACACACGAACACCCTGCGCCTCGACCACTCGCAATAACTCCAGCCGATCGAGTGTGGATGGACTGTACTGCTGGCTGATTTTTTTGACGACAAGACCGTCAAACTCATTGAGATTAAGGCCATGAGCAGTCAAAGCACCTGCTGACGATTGAAAGGTCACTTCCGCCATATCGATGACTGGGCAGGCACCCGTTTTCGCAGCAATACGTTCGGCCAAGACCTCCGTCGACCATTTACCGGGAATCCCAATCACGGCAATGCGTGGATTAGTCATGAAAAATCTCCTTTAACGGAATGCGAAACCGAGCCTCACTGCCTGGCTTGGATTGGACGATGTGTTCCAGAATAAAGCGAGCTTTCAAAAACATTCGGCGAGATAGTCGAGGGTCTAGGATGAATCGCGTCGATGTCACGAACGAACGCGCGAGGCCCAATGCCAGCCGAAACTCGAATGTCTTATCGCGCTGTTTTTGTGCGAATCGCTTGGCCAGCGCATGCATTTCCAGTGCGAGCCACATCAGCCGCTTTCGCTCGGGCTGCTCAAGCACCTGTAATCGATAACAAGACACCATGAACACTGAAACATCCTGAACATAGTCCATTTGCCGTGAGCGATGCAGATCAATAAAGTTGATCCGCTTCTCCGACGGATCAAAAATAATGTTATCCAGATTAAAATC
>QXYM01000047.1:6959-12680 GCA_009886945.1 Litorivicinus sp. | reverse complement strand
CGAGAGGCAAAAACTGCCGATCTTTGATCATAAATACCTATCAATTTCCTCAATCTATTTTTGATTACTCTATCGATGGGGTATTCATCAGCATCGAGGAGTGATCCACACCATCCGTTCATGCACGCCGGAGTTCCTCGAATGCCGTGACAGGTGTCAGGACAACGCCATGACGCCTCGGAAAATGGTTGCAGTCGGCGTTGAAATTCCATCTAATCCGGCTCCAGATTGATCACCAATGGAGCCTGAATGTCGATGCGGACCAACAGAATCACCCTTCTCGTTCACGAGATAGAATCAGCGATCTCGTTTTACACCCATGGCTTTGGACTGCAACTGATCGAAGATACCCAGATCTCAGAGAGTAAACGCATTGTTCGATTAGGGTGCACGACAACCGATGTCAGTTTCAATCTCACCACGCCAAAACCAGGCGATGAGGAGCTCGTTGGTCGCCAGGCCGGTCAACGGGTGTTCATCTTTCTGGACACTGAGGATCTCGATTCGGATCTTCAACGGTTCAAACAACAGGGGATCACTATCCACGATGGTCCACGAACTGAGCCATTTGGACGATGCCTATTAGTCAAAGATATCGCAGGAAATCTCTGGGAGTTTGTTGAACGATCGTAGATAAAGAAAAGGCGGCCCGAAGGCCGCCTCAAAGTCCAAGAAAACTGGACAGGGCATGGTGACCCTGAAGCCACCGACAATCCCTAGAACGATGGCTTCAAATGAACACCGTGAATCAGTCCCCAACAACACACGTGCATCAAGCACAACCGATTCACTCAGATCATTATATATAACCAATGACGATAAACAAATAACAATTAGTTATATATAAGTCGATCTTCTCTAACCTTCGGTTCTATCACACCCTCTCACCTTCGGTGCGCGCTCACCGATCCAGCGAACGTGTGATCCATCGACCAATCCAATCGGAAACATCCGATGCACCCTCGTCATACATCAGCATATGAGAGCCTCGGTGCACCCAATGCACACCGCTTTGATAAAAACGACCAGTTTCATCGGCATCGCTTGGGCGAATCAATTGATCGTCATCGCCACTAACCACCATCACTGGAGGCATGAAGTCTTGATCATAGTGAGCGGGCGAAAAACGCGAAAAACCCTGCAAGTCCCAAGCGATCCAGGGCGATTCATCCGAACAGCGACTGAAAAACTCACGAACCTGGTCTGTCGCCTCAGAGCTCGAAAACAATAGTCGTGCACCCACTCGCTCTGACACGTGATGAATGCCGGCCGTTAAGGCAACAGCGAGTTGTTGATAAGCCATCGGATCTGACCACAACATGCGCATCGAAATATGGGACAAGCCACGAGGAGGGACTGGGCTCATCAACACCACAGCCGCCAAGGGTTCTTGGTCACGTAACAGGCGCTGAGCAACCGCTGTGCCCAGCGAATGTCCGATGAGGACAGGCGGCCCAGGTAAGGATTGGCAGATAGACAACACATCATCCACATAGTCAGTTAATCGCCAGTGGTTGATCCGCTCTTTGCCCTCACTCTCGCCATGTCCGCGATACGATAATGTGTGTACCCGAAACCCTTGATCAACCAAGGGTTGTATAAAGTTCTGCGGAAATACCCAAGCGCCAGCGCAAATTCCATGAAGCATGACGATGTCTGGCAGTGATGTGGATGTCGTTGGCTCAACGAGGTGGTGTTCGAGTTTGAGGGTTTGCCCGTTCTTGGCCATACTGGTCTCCGTTTCTGATAGTGTACAACCTTTGAGCAACCGCAACATGATTCTGTGCCGACCCGCCATCCGTGACGACCTACCTGATTTGGTCGAAGGCAACCAAGGTATCGCCCAAGAAACCGAGAACTTGACACTCTCAACACGCACCCTGTCATCAGGCATTGAAGCCGTCTTGGACGATGCAAATCGAGGGGCCTACTGGGTCGCCACCGATGATCACGGAATCATCGGTCAATTATTGATTACGTTTGAATGGTCAGATTGGCGTAACGGGCAAATCTGGTGGATCCAAAGTGTGTATGTCTGGCCAAGAGCGCGACGCCAAGGGGTCTTTCGAACCTTACTGGCTACAATCACCGAACAGGCGCAACAAGCGGGAGTTGTGGAACTGAGGCTCTATGCAGAGACCACCAATGACAAAGCTCACAAGACCTATCTCAACCAAGGATTTGAGACCGGGCACTATCAGGTGTTTGCAAAGCCGCTCAAAACCAACTGATTAGTCAGTGGGTCGATCTGAGAGCACTCGACCCACAGCGTCACGCCAACCGGCATACCGATCGTCAGAGGCCGCTTTACTCATCTCAGGTTCAAAATGCCGATCCAAAGCCCAGGTTTTAGAAAAACCCTCAACACCTGGATACAGACCAACGTGCATCCCTGCTAACCAGGCAGCACCAAGGGCTGTGGTCTCGATGACTTCTGGCCGGTCAACAGGTGCTTGCAAAATATCGGACAACGATTGCACCATCCAATCATTGGCGACCATTCCCCCATCAACGCGTAACACAGCATCACCAGATGCATCCCCCGCTGCCTGTTCCCAATCCGAGCGCATCGCCTCGTACAGATCTCGAGTTTGATAGGCGACTGAGCGCAATGCGGCTCGCGCCACTTCTGCGAATCCAGTATCCCGAGTGAGACCAAACAGTGCACCACGACACTCACTATCCCAGTATGGCGCGCCCAAACCAGTAAAAGCAGGAACCAGATAAACACGAGTATCGGACTTGGCTTGATTGGCAAGCGCTTCTGTTTCAGAAGCATCACGAATCACTTTCAATCCGTCTCTCAACCACTGAACGACCGCTCCCGCCACAAAGATGGAACCCTCTAGCGCATAAGTCGTCTGGCCATGAAGGCGATAAGCGACTGTGGAGAGCAATCGATGTTGACTTTGAACGCAGGTGGTACCGGTATTTAATAACGCAAAACATCCAGTCCCATAAGTCGCCTTCAGCATGCCAGGTGTAAAACAGCTTTGGCCAATCGCGGCGGCCTGTTGATCACCAGCTACCCCATTAATGGCGATCGGCGCACCGAAGAGATCCGCTCGTGTCTGGCCATAATCTGCAGCACAGTCGTTGACCTTCGGTAATAGAGCCCGTGGAATATTCAGAAGCGCTAATAGTTCATCATCCCACTCACTGGTCCGAATATTAAACAATAAGGTCCGTGAGGCATTGGTCGCATCGGTTGCATGGACAGCACCAGCGGTCAATCGCCAAATTAAAAAAGTATCAATGGTGCCAAATAATAACTCGCCGTTCTCTGCCCGCTGACGCGCACCATCGACGTGATCTAAAATCCACGCGAGTTTTGTTCCAGAAAAATAAGGATCCAACAGTAATCCGGTTTTCTCAGCGATCATTGGTTCATGGTTCGCTGCCCGCAAGCGCTGACACAGATCTGCGGTTCGACGGTCCTGCCACACAATCGCATTGTAAATCGGCTCGCCGGTGGCTTTGTCCCAAACCACTGTGGTCTCACGTTGATTGGTGATCCCAATCGATGCTATCTGACTCGCAGAGATCTTCGCGTACTCCATCGCCTGTCGACAGACGGCAGCAGTGGATGCCCAGATCTCTTCTGGATCATGTTCAACCCACCCTGAATCTGGGAAGATCTGCTGGAATTCTTGCTGGCCAGTCGCGACAGGCTTTAAATCCTGATCGAATATAATCGCACGACTCGACGTCGTTCCCTGATCAATCGCCAGAACAAATTGGCTCATTACACCTTCTTCCAAACAAGAACCCACCAGACAATTGCGATCGCTAAGCCACCCCAAAGCGGTGTGCCATAGAGACCCAACCATGCAAGCATAATAAAGACCGTTCCAAGAATCGAAATAAACAGCCGATCGCCGCGGGTGGTTTCGATGCCCAAGACCCCCACTCGCGGATCGCCACCCGGTGTTCGCAACTCAAGAACAGCCAAAATGCCAATGCAAGAAAAGATAAACACAAAAACCAGCGCGCTCGGTACTGTCCACGCCATCCAAGCCAGCATCACACCCTCCCAAGGGCAAAGCCCTTCGCTATGTGGTTACGAACGAAATAGATCACGATTGCTCCAGGAATAATGGTTAAACATCCAGCCGCCGCTAACAATCCCAGTTCATACCCGGCACTTGATGCCGTTTTGGTCATGGTTGCAGCAATCGGCTTGGCATCGACTGCAGTCAATGTTTTCGCCAGCAGTAGTTCAACCCAAGAAAACATGAAACAGAAGAAAGCAGCGACGCCAATCCCCGCTTTAATGTTGGGCATAAAGATCCGGAAGAAGAAACGGCGGAACGAATAACCGTCGACATAGGCTGTTTCATCGAGTTCTTTGGGGACACCCGACATAAATCCCTCAAGAATCCAGACGGCCAAGGGAATATTGAATAAGCAATGGGCAAGAGCAACCGCAATATGGGTATCAAAGAGACCCACCGCAGAATAGAGTTGGAAAAACGGCAAGGCGAAGACAGCCGGCGGCGCCATCCGGTTGGTGAGTAACCAAAAGAATAAATGTTTGTCACCCATAAACCGATAGCGCGAAAAGGCATAGGCTGCTGGGAGTGCCACACTCACCGAAATGATCGTGTTGATCGTGACATAGAGCGTTGAGTTGATGTAGCCCCAATACCAGGTCGGATCGGTAAAGATTGCCGAATAATTTTCTAACGTAAATTCCTGTGGAAATAAACTGAATCCCGCAAGAATTTCATTGGTGGTTTTGAAGCTCATGGAAACCAACCAATAGATCGGCAACATCAAGAACAGGATGTAAACAATAGGAGCCAGAGCGCGTAATTTCATGGAGAGCCTCAATTCTGGTCGTCTTTGGTCATCGCGGTATAAAATGCCCACGAGACAAGTAACGTGATCGCAAAATAAATCAGTGACATGGCAGCCGCAGGGCCTAAGTCAAATTGGCCAAGCGCCACCTTCACCAGGTCAATCGACAGCAAGGTTGTGGAGTTACCCGGACCACCCCCTGTCAGAACAAAAGGTTCGGTGTAGATCATGAAAGAATCCATAAATCGCAACAAAATGGCGATGGTCAGCACTTTCTTCATCTTCGGTAACTGAATGTGGCGGAAGACTGCGAAATTGGAGGCACCATCAATTTTTGCTGCTTGATAATAAGCGTCTGGAATTGACACCAAGCCTGCATAAGCAAGTAACACCACCAGGGATGTCCAATGCCAAACGTCCATCGCAACAATCGTCATCCAGGCGGCCAAGGGTGATTGAGTCATGTTGTACTCAATACCCAACACACTATTGAGGGTGTATCCCAACAGCCCAATATCAGGCAACGTGAAAATATTCCACATCGCACCAACCACGTTCCAAGGAATCAGCAATGGCATCGCCATCAGAATCAGGCATACAGGAACCCAAGGTCCCGAGCGCGGCATGGAGAGCGCAATCGCCACACCCAAAGGAACTTCAATGGCGAGAATGATTCCAGTAAACAAGAACTGACGACCAAGCGCTGCATGGAAACGCTCAGACGCCAAGACATCTTGGAACCAGCCGATTCCATGCCAGAAGAACACGTTATTACCGAAGGTCTCCTGAACCGAGTAATTCACCACTGTCATCAATGGAATCAATGCATTAAAGGCCACCAAGCAGATCACTGGTAGGACGAGAAACCACGCTCTCGGGTTTGACGTTTTCATAAGTTGTCTACCTTATCCTTGTGTCTCA
>QXYM01000047.1:5614-6949 GCA_009886945.1 Litorivicinus sp. | reverse complement strand
CAACCCAGCCGTCTTCATAGAGACGCGTCTGAGATGGCTCAAATTGCAATTGGACCTGACCGGCTGGCACAGCGTCCCCCTCTTCGACAATGGCATTGACGGTCTGCTCTAAGCCATCAAGCTTGACCTTCACCACCCGATGACGACCCACATCCATGACCGTCTCGACGGTTCCCGGAATACCCTCCGCCCCAAAGCTGACAAACTCAGGGCGAACACCAATTTCGAGCGTCCCTTGACCAAGCTGATTCAGATCACTGGCGGTCCTAATTGAAACGCCAGCGATTTGAACGTCCGAGCCCTCAACAGTGACTGGAAGTACGTTCATGCCGGGAGAGCCGATAAAGTGACCCACAAAGGTATGGGTCGGGCGCTCGAAAAGCTCGACGGGAGTTCCAACCTGTAACACCTGACCGAAGTTCATCACCACCACTTGATCGGCGAAGGTCAGCGCCTCAGTTTGATCGTGGGTGACATAAATCATGGTGCGCTTCACCTTCTGATGCAGCTCTTTGAGTTTGGAACGCAGCTTCCATTTCAAATGCGGATCAATCACCGTCAACGGTTCGTCAAACATGATGACGTTGACATCATCACGCACTAATCCTCGACCAAGAGAGATTTTTTGCTTGTTATCCGCAGTCAAACCCGCAGCTTTCTGATCGAGCATCGGCTCGAGTTCGAGCATCGCCGCGATCTCTGCCACACGCTGAGCAATCACCTGCTCATCGACACCTCGGTTCCGCAGGGGGAATGACAAATTATCACGCACCGTCATGGTGTCGTAGATCACTGGAAACTGGAAAACCTGCGCAATATTCCGCGCGTCCGGCTCAAGCGCAGTGACATCTTCATCATCGAACAGCAGTTGCCCTTCGCTTGGCACCAAAAGGCCAGAAATAATGTTCAAAAGCGTCGTTTTGCCGCAGCCCGAGGGACCGAGTAGGGCGTAGGCGCCACCATCATCCCAGGCTAAATGAACCCGTTGCAGAGCATAATCGTCATCAGACTGTGGGTTTGGGAAGTAACTGTGACGAATGTGATTTAACGTGATACGAGCCATGGTTGACCTCTATGCGACCAGGCGTCCGTCAGCGGCAAAAAAGAAGCATTTGCTGACATCCATGTAAAAAGTATGAGATTCATCCACTTGATACGGATGAATCCCGTCTGATTGCGACACCCAAGAGCCTTGCCCGACGGTAAAGTGAGCGACGCTTTCAGATCCTGAAAGCTCAGTCACTTGGATCTTTCCTGAAATCGCGACAGCACCAGCCACCGGCATCGCTGACACATGATGCGGTCGAATTGCCAGGGTATAATCACCATCGTCAA
>QXYM01000047.1:4575-5604 GCA_009886945.1 Litorivicinus sp. | reverse complement strand
CATCGTCAAGCGCCGCCTGAGGCCCCGTCATTTCCCAGGACACCTCCGCGTTCAACTGGCACTGGGTGCCTTTTTTGGTAATCGCGGCTGTGTTGAGTGGTGGGTCTGAAAATACCTGTGCAGTCGTCAGGTTCACGGGCCTCCGATACACATCGGATGTGTCTCCGAATTGAGCAACACGCCCTTCATGAAGCGCTGCGGTGTATCCGCCAAGCATCAATGCTTCGGCCGGTTCACTGGTCGCATAGACAACGACTGCGCCACGATCAGCGAACAGTTGCGGAAGTTCAGCCCGCAACTCTTCACGTAATTTGTAATCTAAGTTTGCCAACGGCTCATCTAAAAAGACGACTTTTGACTCTTTCACAATCGCACGTGCCAATGCCGTCCGTTGTTGTTGGCCACCAGATAATTCCTGTGGACGACGAGTAAGCATCGGAGTCAACTTCATCAGCTCTGCAGCTTCATGGACTCGACGATTAATCTCACTCGATGACATCTTCGCAATCCGCAATGGGGATGCAATATTGTCGTACACGCTCAGATGCGGGTAGTTGACAAAGAATTGATGCACAAAGCTAATTTGACGCTCTTGCGTCGATTGCTGAGTGACATCAACCGTGTCGATCAAGACCTGTCCTGAGGTCGGCCGATCAAGCCCTGCCATCAGTTTCATTAAGGTTGTCTTCCCTGCGTTAGTTGCGCCGAGGAGCACATTAAAATGGCCCGGCAACAGCGTCAGTGAGGTTTCATGGACGTGAACATCCGCACCGACACGCTTGGAGATGTCCCGTATTTCAAGCGTCATTAGCGTATTCTCAAAATCGTTTGGTTGATTGTAACCATTGGGCTCGGGGGATCCCGAGCCCTGGTTCAGCGATGGATTATTGACCTTTCCAGCGCTTGACGAGCTCGTCGTAGTTGACGGTCTCACCTTGTGGCTTTTCGTTAGCAAGCTTTGCTTTCGCGCCGCCTTTGCCAAGCCATGCTGATGGGTCTTTTTCTGCATTCAGACGAGGACCACAGACG
>QXYM01000047.1:0-4565 GCA_009886945.1 Litorivicinus sp. | reverse complement strand
CCGCCGTAGACGTTCGCCGCTTTGTCAGCAGCTTCCATCCGCGCCATGACGGTATCCATTTCGAATGCCAGACGGTCCATTGCCTCTTGAGCGGTAAAGGCTCCAGAGTTGACATCACCGATTTGCTGCCACCAGATTTGAGCCAGCTTCGGATAGTCAGGGACGTTCACACCAGTTGGTGACCACATCACGCGATCTGGCGACCGGTAGAACTCAACCAAACCACCTAACTTCGGTGCACGCTCAGTGAACGACTCATGGCTGACTGTTGATTCACGAATAAACGTCAAACCGACATGTGACTTCCGAGTATCCACGGTCTTTGATGTCACGAACTGCGCATACAACCAAGCAGCTTTCGCACGATCTTCTGGAGTCGACTTCAGGATAGTCCAAGAACCAGCGTCCTGATAACCCAACTTCTGCCCCTCTTCCCAATACGGTCCGTGTGGGCTTGGTGCCATTCTCCACAGTGGAGTTCCGCTGTCGTCAACGGTGTTATTGCCTTCTGACTTTGGTGCAACCATCGACGCTGTGAACGCCGTATACCAGAAGATTTGTTGCGCAACGTTCCCTTGAGATAGTGCAGGCAACGACTGGTAAAAGTCATAGGAAGCAGCGCCAGGAGGTGCGTATTGGCGCAACCATTCATCCCACTTGCGGATTGCATAAACAGCTGCTGGGCCGTTAGCCGCTCCACCACGGGTCACAGACGCACCGGCTGGATTACAGGAACCGTCTTCCATCCGAATGCCCCACTCATCGATCGGCTTACCGTTAGGGTAGCCTTTCGAACCCGCACCAGCCATAGACAACCAAGCATCAGTCATCCGCCAGCCAAGATCGGGAGCACGTTTACCGTAGTCCATGTGTCCATAAACCCGAACACCGTCGATGTCTTTGACATCGTTGGTGAAGAACTCAGCAATGTCTTCATACGCAGACCAGTTGACTGGCACACCAAGATCGTAGCCATACTTGGCTTTGAATTTCTTTTGCAGATCTTCACGATCAAACCAGTCTTTACGGAACCAGTAAAGGTTCGCAAACTGCTGATCAGGAAGCTGATACAAATCGCCATCAGGACCAGTCGTAAAGCTTCGACCGATAAAGTCTTCAAGGTCGAGACCAGGATTGGTCACCCCTTTTGCCGAACCTGCCATCCAGTCCGTGAGATTCACAGCCAACTGCAAACGTGCGTGCGTTCCAATCAGATCTGAATCGTTGACATAGGCATCGTATAAATTCCGCTGCGTCTGCATTTGGGTCTGAACCGCCTGGACAACTTCACCCTCACCAAGAAGCTGGTGATTCACTTTGATGCCAGTGATTTCTTCGAAGGCTTTGGTCAGAACTTCGGATTCATAGGTATGAGTCGGGATGGTTTCAGACAGCACATTAATTTCCATACCACGGAATGGCTCGGCGGCTTGAATGAACCACTCCATTTCCTTGATTTGGTCTTGCTTATTTAAGGCAGAAGGCTGGAATTCTGAATCAATCCATTTCTTCGCTGCGTTAATGTCGGCATAGACAGCTTGACCAGCCATCGCTAACGACACGGCTGCAACCGCTGTTGCAAGATGCTTTCGCATGATCGTCCTCCAATAATCGGATCTTATGTTTGTTATTACCCCAGATTTAGTCAAGATGACTGAGGCCGACTTGATGTTCATATGAACAAAAATGAAAGTCAAGCGAAAAAAGTATTTGTGTTTTTTTTCGGCTTCATGCTAGCTTGGATCCAATAACAACATTCGAATGAACATCAACGGAGTGTCTGTGGAATTGTCCGATCGCCAAATTGACATCCTATCGCGCATCAATCGCGATGGTCGAGTTGATGTCGATGATTTAGCGGGTGAATTTGCGGTCACAACCCAGACGATTCGTCGGGATTTGAATGAGTTATGCACCCGAGGGCTTGCCGCCCGAATCCACGGTGGGGCCATGCCAGCTGTGTCGGTATCGAATGTTGATTACCAGCAGCGTCGTCAATTGGCCTCGACGGAAAAGGAATCCATCGGGCGCGTTGCAGCACAACTGATCCCTGATCATTGTTCTGTGATTTTAAATATTGGAACGACAGTTGAGCAGGTGGCGCGGGCGCTCTATGAACACACGGGCTTGGTGGTGATCACCAATAACATCAATGTGGTTTCGACCTTGACTGGATCGCGGCAAAAAGACCTGGTTCTCGTTGGCGGTACGGTTCGTCAAAGTGATGGAGCCATTGTCGGTGAAGATGCTGTTGAGTTTATCTCGCGCTACAAAGCTGATTTCGCCTGCATCGGGGCAAGTGCCATGGATGAAGATGGCGCTGTCTTAGATTTTGATGCACGCGAAGTTTCAGTGGCTCGAGCCATTTTGAAAAATGCACGCACGAAGATTTTAGTGTCTGACAGTCTCAAATTTGAACGAACGGCTCCAGTCAGAATTTGTGACATCGGCGACATTGATTATTTCGTGACCGATAACGAACCGCCTGAATCCTTCCGTCGAGTCGCGGAATTGAGAGGCACACGTATCGTGACTCTGAGCGATGCGAAATTTTTGGAATCTGTAGATCTATGAATACCCAAACCGTTTACGACATCTTAGTCATCGGCGGAGGCATCAATGGGTGCGGAATTGCACGCGACGCAGCGGGCCGCGGCCTGTCCGTTCTCTTGTGCGAAAAAGATGATTTAGCTCAGGCGACCTCGTCGGCCTCAACCAAACTGTTTCATGGTGGACTTCGATACCTGGAATACTATGAGTTCCGATTAGTTCGAGAAGCCTTGATTGAGCGCGAAATCTTACTCAAAGCCATGCCACATATCTCTTGGCCGATGCGCTTTGTTCTTCCTCATCACAGCGGATTGAGACCCAGTTGGTTATTACGGCTCGGGCTCTTTTTGTACGATCATTTAGGTGGACGAAAAATCCTGCCGCCCACCGAAACACTGAATCTACGGACTCATGTGGCAGGGAAGCCGTTAAAAAATCTCTATGTTAAAGGCTTTGAATACTCCGATTGCTGGGTCGAGGACTCTCGGCTCGTCGTCCTCAATGCACGGGATGCCGAGGCGCGTGGAGCCACCATCAAAACGCGCACTCGGGTTGAAGGGGCTCGTCGAACGGACGGCCTGTGGAGCATCGATCTCAAAGACACCTGGTCTCAAGAAACCTCTCAAGTTCAAGCAAAAGCAATCATCAACTGTGGTGGACCGTGGGTCAGCGAAATTCTGCATGATCGGATTCACGAGCAATCAAAAGACGGCGTTCGACTGGTTCGCGGCAGTCATATCGTGACCAAAAAATTATTCGACCACGACAAGTCCTATATCTTCCAACAGTCTGACGGTCGGATTATCTTTGCGATCCCTTATGAAGACGACTTTACACTGATCGGAACCACCGATGTCGATCACATCGGCGACCCTAAAGACGCAATATGCACACCGGAAGAAACCGAATACTTAACACAGGCGGCGTCAGAATATTTCGAGAAACCTGTGACCCCAGCCGATGTCGTTTGGACCTTCTCCGGGGTTCGGCCCCTGTATGACGATAACGCCTCTTCAGCCACCGAAGCCACGCGCGATTACGTGCTCAAAATCCGAGACGACAAGGGGCACGCACCGTTGTTGAATGTCTTTGGGGGCAAAATCACCACCTATCGCAAACTCGCCGAAGCTGCCATCGCGGAAATCAAAGGATATTTCCCAACACTCGGTAAATCCTGGACTGCGAGCCAATCGTTGCCCGGTGGAGACTTTCCAGTCGACGGTGCCGCACGACTGGCATTAGATTTGGGAGTTGCCTACCCTTTTGCATCCGATCGACTTCTGGTGCGACTGGTGAAAGCGTATGGAAAGGATGCCTACCAAGTCTTGGGCGATGCGAAATCCGAAGATGACCTTGGTCACTTATTCGGATGGGATCTCTACCAACGTGAAGTGCAGTGGCTGATGGATCATGAATACGCCCGCACCGCCGATGATATTATCTGGCGCCGGTCAAAGCTGGGCCTCAGACTGACGCAAGAAGAAGTCGCGAGCCTCGAGCACTGGATGCAGACCGAGGGCCTGACTCAACGCGCCTTAGCCAGCTAGTGACAGTGAAGCAGCATGCCGAGCACGCGCTTCAATCTCCCCGTAATCACCGACAGCCAAAAGATCCGTGGGTGCGATCCAGCTTCCACCGACGCAAACGACATTGGCGCAACGCAAGTAGTTCAATGCCGTATCAGCTTGAATTCCGCCGGTTGGACAGACGCGAAATTCGGGCAATGGTCCTGCTAGGGATTTGAGATACTTCACTCCACCTGACGCTTCAGCTGGGAAAAATTTGCCGCACAGACTTCCCCATTCCATCAAACGCATTGCTTCGGACGCGGTCGAGAATCCAGGCAAGATCGGCAACTGTTCGACTTGACTGCATTGCCACAACGACTCGGTAGTCCCCGGGCTGACAACGAAGTCCGCACCGAATGCTTGAGCATCACGCAAACGCTCCGGATTGGTTACCGTGCCTGCCCCAATCAATGCATCAGGCACTGCCTGCTTCATGACAGCCATCGC
>QXYM01000046.1 GCA_009886945.1 Litorivicinus sp. | reverse complement strand
ACCTTGTCCTTAGGTGTCTTTGCGAGAACCGCATAGCCGCGGGTCGTTGACGTTTTTACCTCGTAACCCATCTCGTAGGACGTACGTATATCCGCATAGTCAGGCAGGCGTTCCTCAGCGAGCAGAACTAGCGCTCTGACAGACCCATCGGCCAACAAAGTCGCTGCCTCACTCACATTCGGAAGTGTTGCATCAATGGCGCCGGAGAGTAGTGCTTGCAGCATTTCGCCGCCAGATCCGAATGGAACAACTTTGAACTTAATCCCTGCCGCTTTTGAGAATTGCGCGAGACCAATATGCTCGGTTCCACCCACCTGTGCGACTCCAAAATTCAGAGTGCGCTTCTTAGACATTGCGATTAAATCTTCAATTGTATTTGCTTCGCTCTTTTTCCCGACCACAAGGAAGGTCGGGTCGTCCATCGCCCGTGCGACACCAACGATGTCGTCGATCTTCATGTCAGACTTACCTTGCGCCATCGTATAGAGATGCGATTGGGTCAAGGCCATGATGGTGCAGCCGTCAGCAGGTTTGGACAGCACGTAGTTCTGTGCTTTGGCTCCAGAGCCACCTCGCTTACTGATGACGAACATATCTTGATCCAGGGTGCGTCGAGAGCGAATCATCATCATCCGCGCAGTGACATCTGTCCCGCCGCCGTATGATGAGTGGATCACGACTTCGATTGGCTTGTCGCACACCGGCTCTTTCTCTTTTTTGTCGCCATGAGAAGCCGCGAATGCAGTCGTCGATAGCGCAAACGATGCGCAGACTGCGAGAGTAGTCTTTTTTAGAGTAGTCATAGGAATCATTTTGTTCCCCTTTATTATGATTAGTTCGAACCTAAGGCTCTTCGAGAACCCAGAGTCAGAGTTCATGAATTTGTGTATATTGTCAACAGAGATAATCGGGTTTGTACAGATTTTGATGAGATATTGGCAGTTAAGCCAGATTATTCTTAAGTTTTTGTCGACAATGCAGAGGAGTCGAGATGGAGAACCACCAACGTCTTGTTGTGCTTCCAGGGATTTACGATGGCTTGGGCGCTGCCATCGCGCGGCACGTTGGTGCCAAAGCGATCTATGCCAGCGGGGGTGCGATCGCACGCAGCTTTGGGCTTCCAGATTTAGGATTGGTGTCGATGACTGAGATGGCTGATCGTCTCGCTTCGATCGTTCGTGCGTTTGCAGGTCCTGTCATTGCTGATGGGGATACCGGTTACGGCGACACTCAACATGTCCGACGCATGGTGCAGATGTTTGAAGCTTCTGGGATACAGGGACTGCATATCGAAGATCAAGATTTCCCGAAACGATGCGGTCACCATGATGGCAAGCGTTTGATTCCCAGTGATGCCATGGCCCGTAAAATCGAAGCGGCAGTCGCAGCGCGACAATCATCGAATTTTTTAGTGATCGGTCGTACCGATGCCATTGCGATAGAGGGTTTTGACGCTGCGATCTCGCGCGCTCAAAGAATGGTGGAGGCGGGAGCTGACGTCGTTTTCATCGAAGCCCCTGAAACCAAGGAGCACATTCGGATGATTCCATCGTTATTTGATGTTCCTGTCATGATTAATATGTTTCCAGGAGGCAAAACTCCTTACACCAAGCCTGCAGATCTAGAAGCCTTCGGGTATCGCTATATGATCGTACCATCTGATGTTCAGCGGGCTTGTATCCAGGCGACAGAATCAATCATTCAGGCAATTGTAGACGAAGGAAACTCAGAGTCAGTCTCGACGTTATTGAGTCCTTTGGCTGATCGTGATCGATTTGTAGACCAAGAGAGTTGGATCGGGGGTGCCCATCAAGATGGCTAATATTCGTGTGTTATCAGAGCAAACAGTCAAACATTGTCTTCAGCAACAAATCCAAGCATGTTTTGATGCCTGTGCTGAGGCCTATCGATACTATGGGCGCGAGCAGTCTGTATTGTCTGAGCCAAGTTCCTTGTATCTGCAGCTGCCCTCTAGTCAACCAAAAAAATGCCGTTTGAAGGGCGCCCATTTTGCCGACGCTGGAGTGGCGGGTTTTCGGCTTGCGAGTCCTGGATCCTATTTTACTTGGGTCGTTGATTCAGAAAGCGGGCAGCCCAGAGGAATTGTTGCTGAAAACTGGTTGCATCGCCGGCGTACGGCGGTCACTGGGGCATTAACTCTCTCATGGTTACGTCCTCGCTTGCAGTCGGTCGCCTTGATCGGTGCCGGTAAAATTGGGTTTGAGTGCGCGATTTCGCTGGGACACGCTTATCCTGAAGCGACGATTCTACTTGGCTGTCGGGATGTGGAGAAAGGCAAGGCATTTATCACTCAGTTGCCAATCGCGTTGGCTGAGCGGATGCAGGTGCATGATATCGAAACGGCAGTGAAAGCGGCAGAGGCTGTGTTAACAATTACCAAGGCGGATCGTGCCTTTGTCCGCGGAGAGTGGTTGCAACCGAACGCGGTGGCGCTCTCAATGGGTGGTGTTCCGGAGTTTGACTTTGAGACATGGAACCGTTCGCAACACTTTATCCTTGATGACTTGGGCTATGCGCTGAAGCAGGGGGACTTGCACCATTGGGTTCGATCCAACGGGCTGACGATCGACCAGATCGAGGCAAAGCTCACAGGATTGATCGGTGAAGTTGCCTTGCGTCCAGATGACTATTGCTCAGCCTGCCAAGGGCTGACCTTGGCTGTGATTCAAGGGATGGCTGTTTGTGATGTCGCCATGGCGGGTCTTGCGTTGGCTGTTGCAGAGTCAGAGGGGCTCGGTCAGGTTGTCGATTTAGATGGGTGTTAAGCAGCCAACGACTTCAATTGGGTTCGGTGCATGACTCGTCGGATCGAGCCGTCAAATGCATCACGGCGATGTAAAACAAGCAAGTTCTGCCACATCAAGATGTCACCCACTTGCCACTGGTTGAACCATGTCCATTCGGCAGTGGTGGCATGAGCCCAAAGTTTGTCCAGTAAGCGGTCGCTCTCTGTGACCGTGAGACCGAGGATGTAGGCATGAGGCCTGCGACCCAGAAACAGCGCCTTCCGCCCAAAGGTATCTTCCCATACCAGAGGATGTCTCGCGCCGGGTGTCTCACGCGGATCAGAGACCTCTTGGTAACCTCGCCTGAGCATTCCCGCGCTGTTGTGGGCGGCATCATGAATCAGTGTTTTTCCGTCGATCGCGTTTTTGAGATCGGCAGGGAGTGCCTCGTAAGCTTTGATCATATTGGCAAAGTAGGTGTGACCTTGTCCGACCGGGATTTCTAGGGCGTGGAGAATCCCTGCTTCTGGTGGCTTTTCAATGTAGGTCATGTCGGCATGCCAGACTGCTTCCCCATCTCCCAAATTACCCATCGGTGTGCCGTCTTCAGCCTTAACATTGGAGATTACGTTGATCTCGGGATACTCCGGTAAAAACGTGATTCCATACGGATTTGGGCCAGGAGGATCGAGCTCGCCAAAGTACCGACTAAAGCGCAGCAGATCATCATCCGTGATTGATTGATTTCGAAAGCGGACGACAAGATGTTCATCCCAAACAGCCTTGATCGCGCTGATTACATCTGGGGATAGCGTGTCCGATAAATTGATTCCTTCGATATTGGCACCAATATTTGGCGATAGCTGAGTTACATCCATTTCATGCCTCCGTCTGTCCATA
>QXYM01000045.1 GCA_009886945.1 Litorivicinus sp. | reverse complement strand
CGAACCGCGAGCAAGCGCAACACCCATTCGTCGTTTTCCGCGAATCACCGGCTTACCAAACAGTCGAATCTGCGTGTCGGGAGCCGCTAATGCATGATCAAGATCAGAAAATTCGGTCTTTTCGGAATCTCCACGAGGCAGAATCACTGCCGACGCACTAAATCCGTGCTGAGTAATATTCGGAATCGGCAGCTCAAGGATCGCTCGAACATGCAATGCGAACTCAGAGAGATCTTGGGAGATCAAGGTGACGAGACCGGTATCGTGAGGCCGTGGTGAAACCTCATTAAAAAAGACCTCCTCACCCTTGATGAACAATTCAACACCAAAGAGCCCTCGACCATGTTCACCACACAGAGCTGCAGTCACTTTGTCAGCGATCTCCTGGGCAGCCTGAAGCGTCTTCTGCGACATGGGATGCGGCTGCCAACTCTGCTGATAATCACCAGATTCCTGAACATGACCAATCGGTTCGCAAAATGACACCCCATCTTTGTGACGAATCGTCAGCAAGGTGATTTCGTAGTCAAAATCGATCAGTGATTCAACAATCACTTCACTCACATCTCTGGTTCGACCCCCACTTTGCGCATAGTCCCAGGCAGACTGCACATCCTTGATGTCACGAACGATACTCTGCCCTTTACCAGAACTACTCATGATCGGCTTCACCACAAAGGGGATCCCGACGACTTCAACCGCTTCGTGATAAGCGTCGTGGCTATCGGCAAACCAATAGTTCGACGTCTTCAATCCCAGCTCTTTCGCAGCCAATTCACGAATCCCTTTACGGTTCATCGTCAACTGAGTTGCACGCGCCGTCGGAATCACTCGATACCCTTCGGACTCAAGCTCCACCAAGGTGTCAGTTGCGATGGCTTCGATTTCAGGAATGATCAAATGTGGTAGCTCAGATTCAATCACAGCGCGCAATGCGATGGGATCGAGCATGTTGAGCACGTGACTACGATCCGCTACCTGCATCGCAGGCGCGTTGGCGTAGGAGTCAAGCGCGATCACCTCGACTCCCAAACGTTGAAGCTCGATCACGACCTCTTTCCCAAGCTCGCCTGAACCACATAACAGCGCGCGTTTGGCGGTCGTCGTGAATGGTGTTCCAATTGTACTCACGCAATCTCTCCTAGCATGGATTAAACCAACATCAGCCTATCCTAAAATCACCAGAGCCATCATCAAATCGAGCACCAACTGCGGACTCTGAATCACCCGCACCCCCAAAGTGACTTGGCATCAGAATCCGACGAGCAACGCTTTCAGCACCTGTGAACTAAGACATCGCGATTTGTAAAAATAGCCCCAAACAAATCGCTTTGATCGCAAGTAATGCGCAGGCGAAAACAAACCATTGATTCATCGTTCGATCATCGACACGCTGATTAGGCCTTCAACACCGGGTTGAATACAGCATCCAACTCATCTGGTGCTCCAGACGAATTCCGCTCGAACGGAATGATGAGTGAATTCCTTGCTTCTGAATTTTTGATCGCACCTAACAAAAAGTCTCGGTCATTCGCAGGCTCGCCACGGACATAGATTTGCGTGACTAATTCTCGTGTTCCAGCCGTGATTTTCATATGAATATGAGGTGCGCGACCTGGGTAGGTCACAGGCTTAATGGTTCTAAACCGATATCGACCCTGAGCGTCTGAAATAGCTGCTCCGTACCCTTGGAAGAAGGGATCGATTCCGCCGCCTGCATGCGGGTGGTGATAAGCACCAAAGGCATCACATTGCCAAATTTCAATCTGAGCATCAGGGATGACGACGCCATTGGAATCGATGACCCGTCCGAAGAGATTGGTCACTTCACCTGTCGCCACACCGTCACTTCCTTCGACAAACGTCAGGTCTGCGTTGCTATCGAGTGGAATTTTCAACGGATAAAACGGCCCCAAACTTTGTGGCGGTGTCGCCCGCGCATGCAGCGATTGAGCCACTGAATATAAGGCCAGACCTGTCAGATGAGAGAGGAATGTCCTTCGCTTTACGTTCATCAAAGACAGCCTCCTTCGATGTCTTGATCGACAATTCTGTGTGCGCGACAAGACCAACAGGTCTCAAAAGTCCCAGGATTCGTTAACGAACAACGCGCACACATCCAGTCCTCCAACGTATCTAGAGGTTTAAACGTCTCTAGAACGCACGTCGCAGAAAACCAATCCTTTTGCTCCATAATCCACACCTCAGGCCACATTTCGACGAAGGGCAACTCTCCGACACCAGATTGAAGCCCCTCATTTTTGATCAGCGAAGAAATGCCCTGCACTTTCAGTAAGGAGTTCAGCAGTTGTGCTTCAATTATATCGCCGGCGGTGTACAGCTTTTTCATCGATCATTGGTATCATGAATGCACACGCCAGGAAAGTTTGAATCAGCCATTGATACTCAAATGGAAATGATCTCTCGATGTGTTTATGGGTTCAGAAATTTTGAGAACCACAGAACACGTGTTCTCGTCCAATGTGGATGGGTTGGAGTGATCAATCGTGTCTAGTGAATATCGACTATCCCCCGTTGATGGGGTAGAGCCCCGTTACACACAGCTGAACTAAGACCAATTAGATAGGGAATCAAATGGCGGAGAGGCAGGGATTCGAACCCTGGATAGGCTATTAACCTATGCCGGTTTTCAAGACCGGTGCATTCAACCGCTCTGCCACCTCTCCACAGATCGCGATCGCGATAGGGGGCGCATATTAGGTGATTCCCGAAATGGATTCAACTATCTGTAAATCGAACAGCACAATTGACCCACATCAATCACCGTTTATTGCATTGCAACAATTCCCTGTTACCGTAGCGGCAATTCTAGGGATGATCGTGACATGAATTTTTCGACTAATCGTTTTCAACCAAAAGAAACGCCCTCCTACACTCAATGCGAACCGAAGACCGATTGGCATGCACTCACTGTCGACGCGACTCTCAAAGCATTGCACACCCAGAAAAACGGACTGTCACAAAC
>QXYM01000044.1:3570-3996 GCA_009886945.1 Litorivicinus sp. | reverse complement strand
CTCGAACGTCAAAGGAACCGGGAAAGATGGACGGATTCTGAAGGAAGATGTTCAGAATGCCCTGAGTGCGTCGACTGCTGCGAATAGCGCTGCAGCCGTTCCATCAGCACCAGCGAAACCTGCTGCTCCAGTGCTCACGGGTGAGCGGATTGAGAAGCGTGTTCCAATGACGCGCCTTCGCGCCACCATCGCTAAGCGTTTGCTCGATGCACAACATAATTCAGCCATGTTGACCACCTTTAATGAAGTCAATATGGGTCCATTGATGGAGCTTCGTCAACAATACAAAGACTTGTTTGAGAAGACGCACAATGGGACTCGTCTCGGATTTATGGGATTCTTTGTCAAGGCGGCAGCCGAGGCTTTGAAGCGGTTCCCAGCGGTCAATGCATCCATCGATGGTAATGACATGGTGTATCACGGCTA
>QXYM01000044.1:0-3560 GCA_009886945.1 Litorivicinus sp. | reverse complement strand
GACAGAGCTGGTCGAGTACACGAAGAAGCTGATTATGACAGGCGTCCTCATGAAAGCTTCGCAAGGAAGCGCATCGCAGGTCTTCATCGGCTTGATCATTTCGTTCCTGTACTTCGCGATTGTGATCGGATGTCGATTGCGGAAGTCGAAGGCGGTATCAAAGATTATGCCGTCGCTGCGAAAAACGGAAAGCTTGCGATCGAAGACATGACCGGTGGTACGTTTACGATCACTAATGGTGGTGTCTTTGGTTCATTGCTGTCGACACCAATTTTAAACCCACCACAAACCGCAATCCTAGGCATGCACAAGATTCAGGAGCGCCCTATGGCGGTCAAGGGTCAAGTGGTCATCTTGCCAATGATGTATTTGGCGCTTTCGTATGACCACCGCATGATTGACGGTAAAGACGCTGTTCAATTCTTGGTGGCCATCAAAGACATGCTGGAAGATCCAGCTCGTATGCTACTGGACGTGTAATCGGAGATATTTATGAGTCAACAATATGATGTTGTAGTGATTGGTGCAGGTCCAGGAGGTTATGTCGCTGCGATTCGTGCAGCCCAACTGGGTTTTAAGACCGTCTGTATCGAAAAGTGGATTGGTAAAGACGGCAAGCCATCACTCGGTGGAACCTGCCTGAATGTTGGTTGTATCCCGTCAAAAGCACTACTTGAATCGTCTCACAAGTTTGAAGAAGCCTCGCACGATCTCGAATTGCATGGAGTGAACGTTGGTAAGCCGAAGCTTGATGTCGGTGCAATGCTCAAGCGGAAAGACACGATTGTGGGGAATTTGACCGGCGGAATCGGTGGGCTTTTCAAAACCAATGGAGTCACACACCTCGCGGGGACCGGAAAATTACTCCCCAACAAGCAGGTCGAATTTACGGATCACGATGGCAAGACAGAGGTCCTTGAAGCGACGCATGTCATCATTGCAACCGGTTCTGTCCCGGTGAATATCCCTCCGGCACCATTGACCGACGATTTGATCGTTGATTCCACAGGTGCCCTAGAATTTACCAGTGTCCCGAAAAAATTGGGTGTGATCGGTGGTGGTGTGATTGGCCTTGAATTGGGTTCTGTGTGGAACCGGTTGGGATCTGAAGTCACAATTTTTGAAGCCTTGGATGATTTTCTGGCGGTCGCCGATCAACAGATTGCGAAAGAATCACGAAAGATCTTCGCAAAGCAGGGCCTCAACATCTTAACCAGCACCTTAGTCAAGGGCACGGAAGTCAAAGGTAAGAAGATCACTGTGACCTTCGACACTAAAGAGGGATCGCAGACCGATACCTTTGACAAGTTGATCGTTGCTGTCGGCCGGAAGCCCTACACCGATGGGCTGCTTGCTGATGGTTGTGGCGTGACACAAGATGAGCGTGGCTTTATCGAAGTCAATGATGTGTGTGAGACCGCAGTCCCTGGCGTTTATGCAATCGGCGATGTCGTTCGAGGACCGATGCTGGCCCACAAAGGGTCCGAGGAAGGGGTGATGGTTGCCGAGCGGATCGCAGGGAAGCACGCCCAGGTCAACTATGACACCGTGCCCTCAGTGATCTACACCCACCCAGAAGTGTCCTGGGTTGGTCAAACGGAAGAACAATTGAAACAAGAAGGCGTGAGTTATAACGTCGGCGTCTTCCCATTCGCGGCCTCTGGCCGAGCGATGGCTGCGAATGAGACAGCCGGAATGGTCAAGATGATCGCGGACAAGGAAACAGACCGCATCTTGGGTGTTCATATTGTTGGACCGACGGCAGGTGACATGGTGGCGCAAGCCGTGATTGCCATGGAATTTGGTTCTTCTGCTGAAGATATCGCGATGACCATGTTTGCCCATCCAACGGTGTCAGAAGCCCTGCATGAGGCAGCACTGGCTGTGCATGGGCACGCGATCCATATTGCGAACAAGCGCAAGCGCGCTTGATCGTGAGCAGGGCATCAGTACCGCTGGTGCTCTGATTGCTATGCGGCCGACCACAAGTCGGCTTTCTATTGACCTGAGAAATAAGTGACGTAAAGGGTATGAATCTTCACGAATATCAGGGTAAAGCTTTATTCCGTGAGTACGGTTTGCCAGTTTCATCTGGCGTGGCCTGTGATACCACGGATGAAGTTCTTGCCGCAGCAAAACAAATTGGTGGTGACATGTGGGTTGTGAAAGCCCAGGTGCACGCAGGTGGCCGTGGTAAGGCCGGTGGTGTGAAATTAGTGAAAACAGAGGCGGAAATCCGCGAGTTCTGTGATCGTCTGATTGGCACCCGCTTGGTAACCTATCAAACAGACGCGCATGGACAGCCTGTTTCAAAAATCTTAATTGAGTCTTGTACAGATATCGCAAACGAACTGTATTTGGGCGCTGTTGTTGACCGGTCGACGCGTCGGATCGTGTTTATGGCGTCAACAGAAGGCGGCGTTGAGATTGAAAAAGTCGCTGAAGAGACTCCTGAAAAAATCCTCAAAGCAGCGATTGATCCCCTGGTAGGTCCGCAGCCTTATCAGGCGCGCCAGATGGGCTTCAAATTAGGTTTAAACGCAACGCAGCTGAAGCAATTTACTCAAATTTTCATGGGCTTAGCGAAGCTATTTGATGAAAAAGATGTGGCGTTGATCGAAGTCAATCCACTGGTCATTACTGATGAAGGGAATTTGCATTGCTTGGATGCCAAGGTCGTGGTTGATTCCAATGCGATGTACCGTCATCCCGAACTGGGTGCGATGCATGATCCTTCACAGGAAGATGAGCGCGAAGCACAGGCCGCGAAATGGGAACTGAACTATGTTGCGCTCGATGGCAACATTGGTTGCATGGTCAATGGTGCCGGTCTAGCAATGGGCACCATGGACACCGTGAAGCTACACGGTGGATCGCCTGCGAACTTCCTTGATGTGGGTGGTGGTGCAACGAAAGAACGTGTTGCTGAAGCCTTCAAGATCATTCTGTCTGACGCCAATGTGAAAGCCGTATTCGTGAATATCTTTGGTGGGATCGTCCGTTGCGACATGATTGCTGAAGGCATCATTGGTGCTGTGGAAGAAGTCGGTGTTGAAGTCCCGGTCGTCGTTCGCCTGGAAGGGAACAGTGCGGATAAAGGCGCGGAAATTTTAAGTCAATCGGATCTGAATATTATTGCGGGTGAAAGTCTGACTGATGCGGCCCAAAAAGTTGTTGCAGCAGCAGGAGGTGTCGCATGAGTATCCTGATCAACAAAAACACCAAAGTGATTTGCCAGGGCTTTACTGGAAAAAATGGAACCTTTCACTCCGAACAGGCCATCGCCTACGGGACCAAAATGGTCGGTGGTGTGACGCCTGGAAAAGGCGGTACTGAACACTTGGGACTGCCGGTATTCAATACCGTGGCTGACGCCGTGCAAGCAACAGGAGCTGATGCCTCTGTGATCTATGTCCCTGCGCCTTTTGTCATGGATTCCATTATGGAAGCGCTGGATGCGGGAATCCAAATCATCGTGTGTATCACTGAAGGCGTACCGACGTTGGATATGTTGAAGTGCAAAGTCGCATGCGATAACGCGGATGTAGTTCTGATTGGAC
>QXYM01000043.1:1329-3627 GCA_009886945.1 Litorivicinus sp. | reverse complement strand
GTGAACGCGTCGGCGAAGAATCCGAATTACTTGCTTGAAGTCGATAACCCCTTGGTGATTCCAGCAAACAAGAAAGTACGGTTCCTGATCACAGCGAATGATGTGATCCATTCATGGTGGGTTCCTCACTTTGCGGTGAAGAAGGACGCGATCCCTGGATTTATCAACGAGTCGTGGGTGAACGTCGAAGAGCCTGGCGTCTATCGTGGCCAGTGCACAGAGCTTTGCGGAAAAGACCACGGTTTTATGCCTGTGGTCGTGGAAGTCAAATCTGAGGCGGACTATGCCAAGTGGGTTGCCGATCAGAAGGCAATGAAGCTCGCGATGGCCGGCGAGGCGTCCAAAGAGTTTTCAATGGATGATTTGATCGCAAAAGGTGAAGGCGTCTACAACACAGCCTGCGCTGGATGTCATCAGCCAAACGGACAGGGCATCCCTGGTGCATTTCCTGCAATTACAGGAAGTGCAATTGCAACAGGGGCGATTGATGCGCACATCGACATCATTGTGAACGGTAAGGCCGGGACAGCGATGCAGGCATTTAAAGAACAGCTTTCAGCAGTCGACATTGCGGCTGTTGTGACTTATCAGCGGAATGCACTTGGCAATTCAGTGGGCGATATGGTCCAGCCAAGCGCGATCCAGAAATAAGAGGGAATCATTATGGCTACAGTTGATGTTGATCTACCGCACGTAAAAGACGAAGATCCGCACCACCACGGTCCTGCAAAGGGCATCGGTCGCTGGTTGTTTACAACGAACCACAAAGATATCGGTTCGATGTATCTCATTTTCAGTCTGTGTATGTTCATGATCGGTGGGATCATGGCGCTGATTATTCGCGCTGAGTTGTTCCAGCCAGGTCTGCAATTGGTTGAACCTAATTTCTTCAACCAAATGACGACGATGCACGGCTTAATCATGGTCTTTGGCGCTGTGATGCCAGCCTTCGTGGGCTTGGCGAACTGGATGATTCCGATGCAAATTGGTGCTCCAGACATGGCACTTCCGCGGATGAATAACTGGAGTTTCTGGATTCTGCCATTTGCATTCCTGATTCTGTTGTCATCGTTATTTATGCCAGGCGGAGCACCGAACTTCGGATGGACCTTCTACGCGCCGTTGTCGACGACTTATGCGCCAGAATCCGTCACCTTCTTTATCTTCGGTGTGCACATCATGGGTGCCTCGTCCATCATGGGCGCGATTAATATCATTGCGACGATTTTGAATATGCGCGCCCCTGGAATGACGTTGATGAAGATGCCTTTGTTCGTTTGGACTTGGTTGATCACGGCATTCTTGTTGATCGCGGTCATGCCTGTATTGGCAGGTGTTGTGACCATGATGTTGATGGATATCCATTTCGGAACATCATTCTTTAATGCAGCCGGTGGCGGAGACCCTGTTCTGTTCCAGCACGTGTTTTGGTTCTTCGGGCATCCAGAGGTGTACATCATGATTTTGCCGGCCTTTGGCATCATCAGTGAGATTATCCCAACCTTCGCTCGTAAGCGCTTGTTTGGATATTCGTCCATGGTGTACGCGGTTGCATCGATTGCCTTGCTATCCTTTGTGGTATGGGCGCACCACATGTTTACCGTCGGTATGCCGCTGGTGGGTGAAGTCTTCTTCATGTTCGCCACGATGCTGATCGCAGTACCAACGGGTGTGAAGGTATTCAACTGGATCGCCACAATGTTCCGTGGTTCGATGACATTTGAGACACCAATGTTGTTTGCCTTGGCCTTCGTTGTGTTGTTCACGATCGGCGGCTTCTCTGGGTTGATGCTCGCGATTGCGCCAGCAGATTTCCAGTACCACGACACCTATTTCGTGGTGGCACACTTCCACTATGTGTTGGTTCCAGGTGCGATTTTCTCGATCATGGCTGCGACCTACTACTGGCTACCGAAGTGGACGGGTCACCAACTGAACGAGACCATGGGTAAATTCCATTTCTGGTTATCCTTCGTTGGTGTGAACATCACGTTCTTCCCAATGCATTTTGTCGGCTTAGCAGGTATGCCACGTCGGATTCCAGACTATGCCTTGCAGTTTGCGGACTTCAACAGCATGGCGTCGGTCGGTGCCTTTATCTTTGGCTTCTCTCAGTTGGTGTTTATCTACAACATCATCCAGAACGTGAGAGTCGGTGAAAAAGCGACCGCGCAAGTTTGGGAAGGTGCCAATGGACTTGAGTGGACGGTTCCATCGCCAGCGCCTTATCACACCTTCTCTACACCTCCGAAGGTAGATTAAGCCATGCAGGAATCAGTCAAAACAAAACGCTTGGTC
>QXYM01000043.1:0-1319 GCA_009886945.1 Litorivicinus sp. | reverse complement strand
CTTGGTCGTGCGGTTGGCAACAGCCGCATTCCTGATGTTCGGATTTGGTTTTGCGCTGGTTCCGCTGTATGAAGTGTTTTGTGATATCACCGGGCTGAATGGGAAGAACTTCACTCAAGGGCCGGCTGCCATCACCGCAGTGGATCGTTCTCGAACGGTGAAAGTGCAGTTTGTGACGGCGAATCCTGCGGAAATGCCGTGGGAATTTCGGCCCACCGAGCGCACCATACGGGTGTTTCCGGGTGAAGATAAGGTGACTGCGTTTTACGCGAAAAATCCCACACCTGAGTGGATGGTTGCGCAAGCAGTTCCCTCAGTAACGCCCTCTGAAGCCGCTCAATACCTCCATAAAGTGAACTGTTTTTGTTTTGATAGACAGCCACTGGATGCGGGTGCTGATACAGAGATGCCACTGGTCTTCGTGGTTGACCCCGAGCTTCCAAAACACATCACAACCATTACATTGTCATACGCCTTGTATGACCTGACAGATAATCAAAAAGTGACACAGAGTTCACACGATAATGACAAAGGACGGGCATCGTTATGAGTGGTTCTACCTATTACGTACCAGAGCAAAGTAAATGGCCAATTTTGGCTTCGATTGCGCTTGGTCTTCTTGCTTACGGCGCGGCAATGACACTGACGTCAATGTCTGCAGATCGAGATTCGGTCGGCCCTTGGATTCTTGGAGCCGGTTTCCTGGTGCTGTTTTACGTGATTTTCGGCTGGTTCAAAGACCAGATCCAAGAGGAAGCGCAAGGGCTTCACAGTGATCAGTTAGACGGCTCGTATCGACAGGGGATGCTTTGGTTCATCTTCTCTGAAGTGATGTTCTTCGCTGCATTCTTTGGCGCGCTCTTCTACGTGAGAACCTTCTCCGTGCCCTGGATCGGTGGAGAGGGTGCTAAAGGTGTCACGAATATGCTGTGGGAAGGATTCACCGCATCGTGGCCGCTCTTGCAGACACCAGACATGAAACAGTTCCCAGGTGCTCAAAACATTATTGATCCATGGCACCTGCCACTGCTCAACACGGTGCTTTTGATCACGTCGAGCGTGACGGTGACTTTTGCGCACCACGCACTCAAAGAAAATAAGCGTCGAGCACTTGAAGCGTGGCTTGCCGCGACGATTGTGTTGGCGGTGATTTTCTTGTATTTCCAAGCTGTCGAATACCATGAAGCCTACACAGAGCTTGGGCTGACGCTGGAAGCTGGTATTTATGGCGCAACATTCTTTATGTTGACTGGATTCCATGGTTTCCACGTCATGCTTGGAACGACCATGCTGTTTGTCATGTTGCTCCGTTGTTTTGA
>QXYM01000042.1 GCA_009886945.1 Litorivicinus sp. | reverse complement strand
AGCGCGATGGGAGCTTTGCATGGCTGTCCGATTGGCCTCAAAGATATCATTGAGGTTCAAGGAATGCCGCATGGCTGTGGTTCGCCACTGATGGGACAACTGTCTGAGACAAACGCCGCGCTCGTCGACGCGTTAGAGGCAGCAGGCGCTGTCATTCTTGGGAAAACTGAGACCACCGAATTCGCAGCCTTGCATCCAGCCAGAACGAAGAATCCCCACTCATTGGAGCATTCTCCCGGTGGATCATCCGCAGGTTCAGCCGCCGCAGTCGCAGCCGGGGAGGTTCCAATTGCGATTGGCTCGCAAACCAATGGTTCGGTGATTCGTCCAGCATCATACTGCGGTGTCTACGCGATGAAACCCTCAGCTGGAATCATTTCCAGAACAGGAGTCTTCGAGCAATCACCCACACTCGATCAGATGGGCGTATTCGCTGCATCGCTTGCTGACATCGCCTCGATCGTTGATGTCTTATCGGTTCATGACAGCCGCGATCCACACAGTATCGCCGCTCCTCGGCCAGCCTGTGTTGAAGGCTATTTATCCGATCCGCCAATGGAGCCCAGCCTTGCGATATTCACACTGCCTTACCAAGATTTACAATCACATGGTTGTACCGAAGGTTTTCGTGAGATTGCCGAAGCGCTCGAGGGGCGTGTCGAGGTCTTAGAAGCACCTCCCGTCTTTGATCAATTAATCGAGTCGCAGCGGATTATTCATCTCAAAGAAGCTGCTGCTGCGTTTGAGACCATGGGCTTATTTGGTCATGAGCAACTGTCTGAGACATTGCGCTCGATGCTGGCCCAAGGGGCAGCGTACTCTGACGATCAGTATCAAGAAGCGCTCGATATCAAACATTCGCTCACTGCTTTCTTCGACAACTTCTTTGAAGATTTTGATGCCATTCTCTCGCCATCAGCGTCTGGAGAAGCCCCTTTATTGAGTGAAGGACATACTGGAAACCCCATTTTCTGTACCGTTTGGACGCTCGCTGGGCTTCCAACCTTGAATCTCCCAATCCTGCAGGGAGAACATGGGTTACCGATCGGCGTTCAATTAATCGGACGCATGAGAGACGATGCGCGCCTGTTGAGGACCGCGCACTGGTTGATGAATGAATTATTTGATGAAGGAGAAGGCTAATGCTTTCACAACGCGTAAAACAAATCCTCGGGCTCATCGCCACTGCCTTGTTCGCAACCTTTATTTTCGGTCTATCGCACAGTATTTCGACCGGTTTCGCAGGATTCTGGGGTGGCCTCCCATTCGCTTTGATCGCGATCTTTGTTGTTGGGATGGCCTGCTATGACCTTTGGGAAGAAACCACGAAGCAAAAAGACTGATTAAGTGGTCTGACCATCAAATATCGCTGAACCGTTAAAATATCTATTATTTAACGCATTAATCGATTCACTGGTCAGACCATTATTTTCATCAAAGGAAAGGAATATCCAGATGACAGTCATCACCTGCATTGAAGATCTCAAACAGATTTATAAACGCCGCGTTCCCAAAATGTTTTATGACTATGCGGAAACCGGCAGCTGGACAGAACAAACCTTTGTTGAAAACACAGCCGACTTCCAAGACCTCAGGTTTCGCCAAAAGATTGCCGTCAACATGGAAGGCCGCTCCACCGAAACCACAATGATTGGACACAATGTGTCGATGCCTGTGGCATTAGCGCCCGTTGGATTAACCGGTATGCAATGCGCTGACGGTGAAATTAAAGCAGCGCGCGCAGCAGCCAAATTTGGCATCCCATTCACCCTCTCAACAATGTCGATCTGCTCCATCGAGGATGTCGCTGAACATACTGACCAGCCGTTTTGGTTTCAGGTCTACACACTCAAAGATGATGATTTTATGCGTCGACTGATGGAGCGCGCCAAAGCGGCGAATTGCTCCGCATTAGTGATCACTGTCGATCTACAGATGCTTGGGCAACGTCACAAAGATTTGAAGAACGGGCTCTCGGCTCCACCAAAACTCACCATCAAATCCATTGCTGACATGATGACTAAAGTTAGCTGGGGACTTGAAATGCTGGGGACCAAACGCCGGTTCTTTGGCAATATCGTTGGCCACGCGAAAGGTGTCAGCGATGCTTCATCACTCAGCAGCTGGACCGCGGAGGCTTTTGATCAGTCGCTGGACTGGAAGCGCATCGGGCAACTGATGGAAATGTGGGATGGGAAGGTGATCCTTAAAGGCATCTTAGATGCCGAAGACGCGAAAAAAGCAGCCGACCTAGGCGCTGACGCGATTGTGGTCTCAAACCATGGCGGACGACAACTGGATGGCGCGTCGAGCTCAATTCGGATGCTTTCACACATCGTTGATACGGTGGGCCATCAAACCGAAGTCATGTTTGATAGCGGAATTCGCTCAGGGCAAGACGTCTTAAAGGCGATTGCACTCGGAGCCAAAGGGACAATGATCGGTCGCGCTTACACCTATGGCCTAGGAGCGAAGGGCGAACAAGGTGTCACTGATGCACTCAGAGTGATTCATAAAGAACTCGATACCACCATGGGCCTCTGTGGCCGCACCCGGATGAGTGATATCAACCAAGAGATCTTAATGGTTCCCGACGGCTTCCATCGGAAGTAATCTGAACCTCCAAACTGTCGTCGAGCGGCCTGGTGGCGCTTGCTAAGGAACCCCATGCAACATGGCTAATGATGTCATTCTTGATCGTATTCTTGGGAGTGTCATTCCGGTATTGATTGTCGTCATGATCGGCTATCTGTATGGTCGTTGGCGCAAACCCAACATGTCGACCATCAACCAAGTCAACATGGAACTTTTCGTCCCCATGTTGATTTTTTCGGTCTTGGCATCGAAGTCAGTCGATCTCACAGACTATCTTCCGCTGACGATAGGGACCCTTGGCATCATTCTCGGGTCTGCGGTTCTGACTTGGCCAATCTGTCAACTCACAGGCATCCAACCCAAAACATTAATTCCACCCATGATGTTTACCAATACTGGCAATTTAGCCCTGCCTCTTGTGTTGTTAGCCTTTGGTGAAGCGGCGATGCCTGCAATGATTGTGATCTTTATCATTTCCATGTTTTTACATTTTACGCTGGGCTTTTACATCCTCGACCGCCGCGCCAAAGTGCTCAACGCATTATCGATACCGACAATCTTCGCGACCTTCGCTGGATTGTTCGTCGGCTTTACCCACACACACATTCCTGACATCGCATTAATCCCTCTCGATATGCTCGGTCAAATTGTGATTCCCCTGGTCCTCTTTGCACTGGGTGTTCGTATGCAAGATGTGAGTACCAACGACTTTGGGACTGGATTATTTGCAGCAATCCTCTGCCCGGTCTTAGGGCTTGGTATTGCCTTTGCCCTGCAACCTCTACTGCAACTGGATCCACTGCAGTGGAGTGTGTTTTTGGTCTTCGCAGCGCTTCCACCGGGTGTACTCAATTACATGATTGCAGAACGCTATAATCAAGAACCGACACGCGTGGCTTCAATTGTGTTGATCGGCAATATCGGCGCGATTGTCTGGATGCCACTGGCTCTGGCTCTCGCACCACCGTTTTAGATCGCCGGCCGAATCCTTCCAAAGTCAAAATCGGCTCCTGGATCAACTTTTCGGCCAGGGGCGATGTCACGGTGCCCAACGATATGATCCACCGGAATATCGTAGGTCTGGCA
>QXYM01000041.1:7749-11930 GCA_009886945.1 Litorivicinus sp. | reverse complement strand
ATCTGCTGATTCAGGTTTTGGAGGATGGCCAATGAGTCGAATCCTGCCCCATGTCTGGCCCTTGGTCTTTCTCATTGCACTTTGGTGGCTAGTCGTCATCATTTTCGACGTTCCGCATTTTATCTTGCCTGCCCCAGATCGAGTGGCCTTGACTCTGTTAACAAGCCTACCTTTACTCGGTGGTCACGCGTTGACGACTGGGTTAGAAATGATCTGTGGATTAATGCTGGGGTCTGCGATCGGATTTTCGGTCGCTTGTTTGATCGGAGACTCGAAACGACTCCAAAAGCTGACCATGCCGGCCTTGGTGATCAGCCAAGCATTGCCAGTCTTTGCCATTGCACCCATCTTGATGCTTTGGCTCGGCTACGGCTTCGCGTCCAAGCTCGCCATGACGACCTTAATCGTCTTTTTTCCAGTGACGGCAAGCACACTTGCTGGGTTTCGAGCATTCCCAACATCCTGGGATACCACCTTTCAAACGCTCAGACCCAAAGCGTCCAAATTATTTTGGTATGTGCGACTACCGTTAGCCATTCCCTATGCAATGTCTGGGGTTCGTGTCGCGGCTTCAGTCGCACCGATCGGTGCAGTTGTTGGAGAGTGGGTCGGGTCATCAAGTGGTCTTGGCTATTTGATGCTCCATGCCAATGGACGCGGCCAAACCGATTTGATGTTTGCAGCACTTTTGGTGCTTTGCGTCGAGGCTCTAGTGATTTGGAGCCTGGTCAACCGACTCTCACGCCAGTTTGACCAGAACTCCCCGTCACTCAGTTAGTTAGATGACGGCAAACTCCCTTCAATGCCTTCGACATAAAAGTCCATTCCGAGCAATGTGCCATCGTCTGCAGTTTCACCAGCAGCGAGCCATGCTGAACCGTCTTGCTTGTTGATTGGCCCAGTAAAGGGGTGTAACCGACCTTCACTGATCGCAACGCGTGCCTCTTCAGCAAGTTGGCGTACATCATCGGGAACCGCCTGACCGTAAGGTGCCAATGCCACCATTCCAGTATTAAAGCCGCCCCAGGTATCGGTGGATTGCCAGGTTCCATCAAGCATCGCACCAACCCGCTCGATGTAGTAAGGAGCCCAGTCATCGATAATGGCTGTTAACTGCGCTGTTGGTCCAAATGCGGCCATATCAGACGCCTGACCAAATGCATAGATTCCTCGTTGCTCTGCAATTTGCATTGCTGCAGGAGAATCTGTGTGCTGCATCAAAATATCAGCACCTTGGTCAATCAGCGCTTTGGCAGCATCAGCTTCTTTACCTGGATCAAACCAGCTTGATACCCAAATCACTTTAAACTGAACTGCAGGATTGACACTTTTCGCAGCCAAATAGGCCGCATTGATGCCACGAACCACTTCGGGGATTGGGAAAGATGCAATGTAACCAATGGTGTTGGTTTTCGTCATTTTTCCAGCAACCAGACCCAAGACATGACGCCCTTCATAAAACCGTGATGAGTAAATCGCCACGTTGTCAGCACGCTTAAAACCAGTCGCATGTTCAAATTTCACATTCGGGAACTGCTCAGCGACTTTAATGGTTGGATTCATAAACCCAAAGGACGTCGTGAAAATAATGTCCGCTCCATCATTCGCCATTTGACTCAAGACACGCTCGGCATCAGGACCTTCAGAGACACTCTCAACGAAAGTTGTCTCAACCTGATCGCCGAAGGCTCCTTCAACGGCCAAACGACCTTGGTTGTGCTCGTAGGTCCAACCACCGTCTGACACTGGGCCCACATAAATAAAACCTGCTTTGACTTTATCAGCCGACTTTTCTGGTGCATTGGATGCTGTTTGCTCTGAATCAGAACATGCAGCCAACAAGACGGCAGCCGAAACAGCCAATGCTTTTGATAGCAAACCTCTCATGGTTCGTACTCTCCTAGTTAACGTGATACGCGAAAAATTTTTCCAAGCGACCCAGGTGCTGCCACACCTTTGTCGCCTCGGGCTGAAATCATCACCAATGCCACAATTGTGACCAAATAAGGAAGCATCGACAGCCATTGAGCCGGTATTGAAATACCGAACGCCTGACTATGCAATTGTAAAATCGTCACACTCCCAAACAAATAAGCCCCAGCAATCACCCGGAAGGGTCGCCAGGAAGCAAATACCACCAATGCCAGAGCAATCCATCCTCTGCCTGCAGTCATTCCTTCAACAAACAGCGGTGTCTGCACCAAGGTGAGATAGGACCCACCGATACCAGCCAGTGCACCGCCAGCGGCAATCGCCAAAAACCGAATTCCCATCACAGAAAAGCCCAAACTGTGCGCGGAGGTGTGATTTTCGCCGACTGCACGCAGAATCAGGCCCGCTCGGGTTTGCTTCAAAAACCACCAAATCAAGGCCGCCATCAAAATCGACAGATAGACCAGTGGATCGTGTGAAAAGAGCGCATGCCCAACCACTGGTAACTGACTCAACAATGGGATTGTCCACACAGATACTTGAGGTGCAGCCTGCCCAACATACTGCGCTCCAGCCAAGGCACTCAACCCCAATCCAAAGAGCGTCAATGCAAGTCCAGTCGCCACCGGATTGGCGTACAGCCGCAACACCAATAACGCAAAAATTGCTGCTAAAGAAGCACCAGCGAACGCAGCTGCAATCACCGAGAATAACAGTGGATAACCAGCCAGAGCAGTGGCAAAACCAGCCAAGGCGCCAACGATCATGAGTCCTTCAACACCCAAATTCAATACGCCAGCGCGCTCTTGGATCAATGCACCAAGACCCGCAAATACCAAAGGGGTTGAAGCCACCAAAATCGCATGCAAGATGGACGACAATAAGCTGTAATCCATCACGCCACCTGCCCTAGACGAACCCGATAGTTCACAAACAGTGAAGTCCCAAGTAGGAAAAACAACAATAGCCCCTGAAAGACCTGCGTGCTCGCAGCCGGAACCCCGAGCGACAACTGAGCAGCCTCACCGGCTAAATACGACAAGGCCACCAAAAGGCCTGCAGGAATCACAGCGAGCGGATGCAGCCTTGCCAAGAAAGCAACGATAATCGCCGTGAAACCATAGGATGGAGAAATCGTCGGAACCAGTTGGCCGATATTACCAGTCACCTCGACCACTCCGGCAAATCCACTGATGGCTCCACCCATCAATAAAGCCATCCAAACGGTTCGATCACGGCTGTATCCAGCAAACTTCGCAGCACTGGCCGACAGACCCGTGACTCGCATCTCAAACCCCAAATGCCATCGCTTGACGACCCAGGTTCCGACGATTGCGAAGGCGATTGCAAACACAAAACCCAAATGACCACGACCCGCGGAAAAGAGTTTCGGCAGGGTTGCTGCATCATGGAACAAGCGACTTTCGGGAAAATTAAACCCATCGGGATCACGCAACGGACCATGTACCATGACACTCAACAATAAAATTGCCACATATGTCAGCATCAAGGAGACGAGAATCTCATTCGCGTTAAACCGTACCTTGAGAAAAGCGGGAATCGCCCCCCAAAAGAGTCCACCAATGGTTCCACCGAGAAGCACCAGAGGCATGACCCAAAAACCATCAACCCCCCAGAATGCGAGAGCGACTGCGCCGCCACAAAGCCCCCCCATCACGAGCTGCCCTTCTGCACCGATATTCCAAACACCGGCTCGAAATCCAAGCGCCAAGGCCACACCAATGGTGATTAACGGGGTGGCTTTCGCCAGCAATTCACTGATCCCGTACACGGAATTCAGCGGTTTGATAAAAATTCGATGCAAACTCGATAGCGGATCAAGCCCGATCGCTGCCAACAAGACCGAGGCGGTCAGTAGTGTCAAAATCAATGCAACCAAGACGGCCAGCCACTCGTGATACCAGCGAGTCACTGCACGTGGTTCAACGAAAATCACGCCTCGATCTCCTGTCCGAGCATCAAGGCTCCCAAGTGTTCTGGAGTCATGTCTTCAGTCGCAAACGTGCGGCTAAGACGTCCATGGCAGATGGCGCAGATGCGATCAGTCACTGAAAGCAACTCATCGATGTCCTGACTCAGTAAAATAATCGATGCGCCCTGATCGGCAATATCCATCAACACTTGATGGATAAACAGCTGCGCCTTGGCATCAACACCCCAGGTCGGATTCGACACGATCAAGACTCGGGGTTGGCCAAGTAACTCCCGTCCGATCAGAAACTTTTGCA
>QXYM01000041.1:6997-7739 GCA_009886945.1 Litorivicinus sp. | reverse complement strand
CTCACATCAAAGGTTTGAATCACTTCTTGCGCAAAGGCTTTTGCCGCTGTTCCGCTGATTAAGTATTCATTTTTGAGAATTCCACGAGTTTGTCGTGCGGTCAAAATGACATTCTCCCACAGCGTCAAATCCGGCACCGCCGCATGTCCCAGACGATTTTCCGGTGCACCTAACAACCGCCTGCGTCGACGCTGCTCAATACCCAGATGAGCAATCGGTTCGCCATCCAGGACGAGACTGTCGGGATTTGGCAATGTGAGCTCACCCGAAAGGACGTCAAACAGGGTATCTTGCCCATTCCCAGAAACTCCTGAAATCCCTAGGATTGATCCGGGGGCCACCGATAGGTAAATATCACGTAACACGACGCTTCGACTCGATTCGGGATACACCTCACCGACACGAACCGTCAAACGTGCTTTTAACTTTTCAGTCACTGGCAATTTGGTTCGTTTGGTTTCATTCAGACGCTCTCCAATCATTTTTTCACCTAAAGAGCGCGTGCTTTCTTGCCTCGGATCCACCACATCAACAACGCGTCCAGCACGCATTAATGTGGCTCGATCACACAATGCCCTGACCTCGTCAAGTTTGTGCGAGATGTAAATAATGGATCGGCCTTCATCGGATAAGCGATCGAGCGTTGTGAACAACTGCTCAGTCTCCTGCGGCGTCAACACCGATGTCGGTTCATCCAGAATCAATAGGCGTGGGTCCTGCATCAGTGCACGGATGATTTCAA
>QXYM01000041.1:0-6987 GCA_009886945.1 Litorivicinus sp. | reverse complement strand
AGCGCAAGATCGGGAAGCCGGCCTTCTAAACCCAAGGCAATGTTTTCCAATACCGTCAGCGCATCAAACACAGCAAAATGTTGAAAAACCATTCCCACACCAGCATGTTTCGCATCACCCGGGGTATCTGGGGTGTACGGGCAAGCATTGAGTTCCATGGACCCGACGTCGGGTTTTAAGATCCCATAAATCATTTTGACGAGTGTGGATTTTCCAGCGCCGTTTTCACCGAGCAGCGCATGGATTTCGCCTTGATCGACCGACAGAGTGACATCGGTATTGGCTGCAAAGTCTCCAAAATATTTGGTTAAGCCACGCACGCCCAAACATTGCTTCGAAGAAGCCGACAAACGCTCTGCGATCGCAACTGATTCAGACAAATTCAAGGCTCACTCTTGGGGAAACGCGAAGAATACAACATTCTCCGACGCAAACCCACGGGTTAGGGGCTGTTTGATTGGAAGAAGAAGTACTCAGCGCTAATGTGTCCATGCAAGGTCACGAGCCCTTGCTGAATCCAGTCCATATTTTGCGTCAGGAGATCTGGCGTTAAACGCTCCAGATCCAGCTTGGTTAACCCATCAACGATCCCATCCAACAAGTCAGTCGACACGCGTTGGTGTGGCAACTTGTTTAAGTAGCGCCTGACGCTATGTAAGGCTGCAGCCATCGATTGCGGGAAGTTTGTGTCTCGAAGCACAAAATCCAAAACATCGCTTCCATGCATCCGGTTCCGCGCGCTGTGACGATACAATTCCACACCACCCAACGCAGTCAGAAGATTTTGCCAACCAATGGCTTCATAACTACTCCATCGAGTCGAGGCTCCCGGAACCATCTGTGTGACCCGGGGATCCACCAGCCGAGACACCATATCCGCGTGCTCAAGTCGATCTCCGAGCCGCAAAAATAACCAACTCAAATCTCTCGCCTGGCTCGCGACTAAACAACCGTGCCAAAGTCGACAGCTCGAAATCACTTGTTTTAACAACCGAATCCGGGACGATCGATCAAAACCAGCAAATGACTGACGTTCGATCAGCCCATGCAGTTCATTCAGGGCAATCCAAGCATCTTTCGGAATCAAATCTCGAGTCACTCGAGCATTCTCCCGAGCCGACGCAATCGAAGCGCGGATCGACCCTGAGTGGTCGAGGCTCAACACCAGTTGCTCCATCACCTCCACTTCAGAAATTCCTGGATCTGAGTCACCCGAGCCAAAGACCTGCATTAAAGACTCCCAGTCGTAGGGAACTCCATCAGGCAAATCCAAAATGGTATCGGATGCAGCAATCGCGAGCCGAGCCGTGGCTTCAGCTCGCTCGATATAACGAGAAAGCCAGTAAAGATGTTCAGCGACACGGGCCAGCATTAAGACTGCATCTCGTCGGCAACCACCCAAAAATCCTTAGAACCACCACCTTGTGAGGAATTCACAACCAATGAGCCTTCGCGCAATGCCACCCGACATAATCCACCGGTTGAACACCATTGAGACGAGCTTTGTAAAACGAACGGGCGTAAATCAACATGACGTGGGGCAAGGTCGCCATCTTCAGTGACTGTGAGCGTTGTCGAAATCGCAAGCGTTGGCTGCGCAATCCAAACGCGGGGATTCTCCAGAATTTCGGCTCGACGAGACACGATCTCCTCATCAGTGGCGTGCGGACCGACCATAATGCCATATCCACCAGACGCGTCAGCCGGTTTAACCACCAGTTCATCAAGGTGATCCAATACAAATGCCTGTTGCTCCGGATCCGAACAGAGGTAGGTCTGCACATTCTCCAGAATCGGTTTTTCATTTAAGTAATATTGAATGATCTCAGGGACGTAGGCATAGAGCACCTTGTCATCAGCGACTCCACTGCCTGGCGCGTTGGCAATCGAGACTTTTCCGGCTCTCCAAGCCCGCATCAATCCTGGAACACCAAGGACTGAATCAGGGTTCAGTGCTTCAGGATCGAGAAAGGTGTCATCAATCCGTCGATAAATCACATCGACGCGGCTCACTCCTTCGACCGCCTTCATGTAGACGCAATCATCAGAATCCACAAACAAATCCGAACCCTGAACCAATTCGGCCCCAATCTGTTGCGCCAGATAGCTGTGTTCAAAATACGCGGAGTTATAGATTCCAGGCGTTAACACCACAATGACGGGATGATCGACCGGCCGTGGCGACAACGCATTGAGCATATCGAGTAAATCAGACGCATACTGACTGACCGGAAGAATGTGATGATTGCGGAATAATTCCGGATACACCTGCTTCATCACCGATCGATTTTCAAGCATGTAAGAAACGCCACTTGGGACTCGCAGATTGTCTTCAAGGACAAAGAGTTGGCCACGATGGTCACGAACCAGATCGGATCCACAAATGTGAGCCCAAGTCTCAAACAGCGGCTTCATTCCAGAAGCTAATGCGATGTAGTGAGGACTGTCGGTGACTAATTCAGTCGGCACGATGCCGTCCCGCAAAATCGCCTGTTCGTTATAGACATCGTTTAAAAACAGATTGAGCGCTTTTAACCGTTGCTTCAATCCGGCCTCAGTGTGTCGCCACTCAGATGCCTGCATCACACGTGGCACAAGGTCCAAGGGCCACGATCGGTCAATATTCATGGAGTCGGAATAGACCAAAAATGAAATCCCCTGGCTTTTGATCGCAGCCTCAAGCGCTGTCCGTTTTTCCGATAACACCTCGGGAGAGAGGTCTGTGAGAAATTTCAGTAAACTATCGGCTCCAGGACGAGCTTCGCCGTCGGCTCTGATAAGCTCGTCGAAAAATTGTCCGGCCGCAATTTCAGGGGTGACTTGGATCACAGTCCATTTGTCCAAATATTGAATCTAGGTGTAGTGTCCGGCTTCATCCGGATCGACGCAAGAAAAAGAGGAATCCATGTTAGCAATCTTATCGCCAGCCAAATCGCTAAATACGGACTTGAGCGTTGATCGTTCAACGATCACAACGCCACAATTCTTGGAGGAAGCAACCACACTGACCAACATGATGCGAGAGTTCAGCCCATCGGATCTGGCCAGCCTGATGAAGCTCTCGGACAAGCTGTCGGCGTTAAATGCTGCGCGGTTCGAACAATGGTCTCCAGACCATCAAGCAGATGACTTATTACCGGCTGTTTATGCATTTAACGGCGATGTGTATCAAGGCCTCGATGTGCAGACCTTGAGTCCGGACGCCCTGAATCGTTTGGCCGGACATGTGCGCATTCTCTCGGGGCTCTACGGATTACTCAGACCCTTCGATGCCATGCGCCCCTACCGCTTGGAAATGGGAACCAAGCTTCAAGGTCAGGCCATCACCTCATTGCCTGAGTTCTGGAAAAATAAAATTACGCAAAGGCTAAACGCCGATTTAAACGGCGCACCTCTCATTAATCTCGCGAGCAACGAGTACTCCGCTGCGGTTGATTTTCAGGCAATCGAAGGACCTGTCATTTCACCGGTCTTTAAAGATCTGAAAAATGGCGAATACAAGATCATTAGCTTTTACGCCAAACGAGCAAGAGGCCTAATGGCGAGGTTTATTGTTGAGACGGATGCACACACAGTGACTGACCTTCAAGCATTTGATGTTGACGGATATCGCTATTCCAACGCGCATTCCACACCAGATGCTCCCTGTTTTATTCGGGATCCCGAAGTCCGTTGAACGACCGTACTCCAGATTCAATTCTTGCACCTTGGCTTGAATCAACGGCACCTGAGGCGATTTGGGTTGTCGGTCGGGAAGTCCCCCCGGTCGTCTCGGATTATCAAGCCCACTGCCTGAATCAAGTTCAGGTGATGAATCCAAAAGCGATCCAGTCTGCGACCCAACTACCAAACGCGGCCTTGATTGCTGATCCGATCCAGACTCCGGAGGATTTGCTCACCCTAGGGCAGGTTCGCAATCTGTTGATCCCAGAGATTCTGTGCTTCGTGAGCGAATCGATTGAATCAGAGGCGCTCTATGCCCTTGCGTTTAAACGCGGGGAACATTGTCGCCAGAAACAAACCACCCTCTTGAGTTTTCATTACTCACTCGCCACATATAACCATACTCGAGCCTGGAACAACCCGAAGTTCTGGGCAAATCCCGAAAACTGGAATAAGTATTGGTGGTGATATGCGACTGATTGCACTGATGTTCGTCTTCGTCTCAAACATTGTACAGGCGGCCATTGAGGCGCCGGAACTCAGTGACCGTGAGTACCGCTACCTGATATTGCCAAATTCACTGAAAGTGCTGTTAATTTCAGATCCAACCACCGATAAAGCCGCCGCATCGATGGATGTTTATGTGGGCACAAATAATGATCCTGAGGGATTCCCAGGTCTTGCGCATTTCCTCGAACACATGCTGTTTTTAGGAACGGATCAATTTCCTGATGCAGGTGAATACCAACAATTTATTTCGGACCAAGGCGGCTCTCACAACGCTTTCACGGCGCCAGAACACACAAACTATTTCTTTTCTCTGAACCCAAAGGCGCTCAAACCGGCACTTGACCGTTTTAGTCGATTTTTTATTGCACCGACGTTGGATCCAACCTACGTTGATCGAGAAGTCAACGCAGTGCATTCTGAATATCAGTCAAAGCTCAGAGATCCAGCGCGCCTCAGTTTTGAAGCGACTAAGCAAGGGCTCAATCCTGATCATCCTTTTGCTCAATTTGGAGCCGGCAATCTCAGCACCCTTAACAAACCCGGACTTCTGGATGCACTGAAGACCTTCTATCACAACGAATATTCTGCGAATCGAATGTCACTCGTGGTGCTGGGTGAAGAATCACTGGATACCCTTGAGACCTGGGTGCGTGATCGTTTTATAGACATCCCCGATCGTCAACTCGCACCATCTGTGATTTCCACTCCCTTGTTTGACACCAGCCGCCTACCTCTGGTCGTGCAATCACAACCGGCCACTGAATCGCGTCGCCTGACTCTCTTATTCCCGATCCCCGATACGGATGCTTTTCAGCATCACGCGCCACTGCAGTTCATCGGTCATCTGTTGGGGCATGAAGGTGACAATAGCCTTCTGGCCCACCTCAAGGCCAAAGGCTATGCCAATGGCCTTTCAGCCGGTGAGGGTCTGGGCATGACCGAGAGCCGCTCATTTTCGATTAGCGTCAGCCTGACTCCCGAAGGCTACACGCAACGAGATCAAGTGATCGAGGAAGTCTTTAAAACCTTGCGGTTAATTGAGACTGATGGTCTCCAAGCCTGGCGGTTTGATGAATTGAAAACCGTTTCTGACGCCAATTTTCGATTTGAAGAAGAAGCAGATCCACAGAATCTGGTCACCTATCTGTCAGAAAAACTGCACTCAACTCCAGCGAGTGAACTATTGACCCGGGGACGAATCCTGAGGAGTTTCGATCAAGCACTGGTCAAAGATATGCTCAGTTGGCTCATCCCTGACCAAATGCTAGTGCGTGTCACTGCTCCTGAAGTGGAACCCACCGAGACCACTCAGTATTACCCAACTCCAATCGCCCGGTTCGCACTCGAGAATTCGCGGCTGGCGCGTTTTCGGGCGGCGAGGAACCAGCAATCCGAGTTAGTCCGTCTCCCGGCTCCAAATCCATTTATTCAAGACCCAGGAAAGCCCATCGCTAACACGCGTAAGGCAACCATCGAAACCCAACCTCGAACCGTGTATTTTTCAGATAGCGCTGTGGGCTACATTCTGACTGAAAATCGTTACGCGCAGCCGCGGAGTGATTTGTACATTCGCCTCAGAACACCACTGGCAGCCAGTTCGCCTGAGGCTTCGATCATGAGTGATCTATTAGCCGATACCCTCAATGAATATTTCAACTCCTTAAGCTATGAGGCTGCACTCGCCGGTGTCGGATTTTCTGCACAATCCAGTCAATCCGGCATGACATTGCAGTTTTCCGGCTATCACAATTCCCTGATCCTCTTGGTGGACAGCGTGTTGCGCGCTCTTCCCATTCCTCTCATTGACGAGCCGACATGGACTCGGTTGAGACAACTCAAAGCACAGCAATTAGCACGCGTCCAGGCGCAACGCCCATCCAGCCGGTTGTTCGATGAAGTCACCGCTGAATTAATGCCTTTCGCTTACGCTCAAAGCGAACTTAATGATGCGTTCACAGCGATTGATCGATCCACGTTCCATCAGTATCAACAAGCGTTTTTCTCAGGAGTCCATGCGGAAATGTTTCTTCATGGCCCAGTCTCACGGAGTGAAGGCGAAGAACTGTTAGCTTCCTGGGCCAATATGCTGCCGCTGGATGACAATACGCCGGTGGTTGAAGTGGCAACGAACGCTTGGCCAGGCGATCGTATTCGATCGTATGCTTATGCTCATCCCGACCAAGCGGCCAGCGTTCTCTACATCGACCAACGCACTGATCCGGGATCACGAATCTTGAATCAACTGGCCGGGAACCTGATTGAAGCCCCATTTTACACTCGGCTGCGCACCGAGAAGCAACTGGGCTACATTACCTTTGCAACCGCCTTTCCACTCTACAACACGCCCATCTTGACCGGGGCTGTCCAATCACCGACAGCGAATCCTGATGAATTAGCCGCGGCTATCCAACAGGAATTCGACAGTTTTGTGGACATGGTGAAGTCAATGCCGAGTGAGCAATTTGAAAGTCAACGACTGAGTTTGCTCGATCAGCTTCTGAATCCACCATCGACGCAATCAGAACTTTCCAATGCAATTTGGAGCGCGATTGGCCTCCGAAGACCCTTCAGTGACCGCATGATGCAAGCTCAAACGCTGGAGGCAATCACTCAAGAGCAATTCGTGGAATATCTTCAACAGCGGATCCAAAATCCTGTGGTATTGAAGGCTTTTCGTGCGGCGGATTGAGCCATCTTGAGATCAAACAGGTGGTTGATGATCAAGCCAATGAGCAAACTGCTGCAGAAGCTCAATTTGCTGAGGATCGAGATCAGATCGCTGACTGATTTCCATCAACTCATCCTGAACTCGAC
>QXYM01000040.1 GCA_009886945.1 Litorivicinus sp. | reverse complement strand
CCGCCAGTGTGACGTCCACGATGTTCTCATCTTCGGTCAGCATGACCCCTTGCGAGGTATGCGTCCGAACTCGAGTCACGTTGACTTTATTCACTTCATCAATCAATGGCGCATTCCAGCGGAGACCTGGAGTCTTCGTCTCTAAAAACTGACCGAAACGCAGAACAACAGCCCGCTCTTGTTCGTCCACTTTGTAAAGACCGAGAGCGCCATAGGCCACAAGTGCGATGACCGCCAACACCCCCGCCATTTTTCCGGAAAACTCAAATCCAGGACCATCGCCCGAATCTGAACCACCGCCAGAACCTCCCGACTTCCCAAACAGTCCACCGAGGCCCTGCTGCAGTTTCTTTACGACTTCGTCAAGGTCAGGTGGACCTTGATTATTTCGGTTACCGCCACCCCAGGGGTCGCGGCCATTATTTCCGGGCTCATTCCAAGCCATGGAGACTCCTTAGCCAAATTAATGAAACACTGCACCTATCATAGGGGCAGTGATCAGCTTTTCCACCGTTAAATGATCAGTGTTGCAAGATTTGTGAGAGGAACAATTGAGTCCTGTCATTTTGAGGGTTGTTGAAGAACTCTTCAGGTTCATTTTGCTCAACAATCTGACCGCCATCCATAAAGATCACGCGGTTAGCAACTTTACGAGCAAAACCCATTTCGTGAGTCACACACAGCATCGTCATGCCATCTTCAGCAAGACCAACCATGACATCAAGCACTTCTGCAATCATCTCTGGGTCGAGTGCAGATGTTGGCTCATCAAACAGCATCACCCGAGGATTCATACACAGTGACCGTGCGATCGCAACACGCTGCTGCTGACCACCAGACAACTGCCCCGGATACTTATTGGCCTGCTCAGGGATCTTCACTCGCTCGAGATATTGCATCGCCAACTCTTCGGCTTCCCGCTTGGGCGTTTTCCGGACCCAGATTGGAGCCAGTGTGCAGTTTTCCAACACCGTCAAATGCGGGAATAAGTTGAAGTGCTGAAACACCATTCCGACTTCACGACGAATATCATTGATGTGTTTGGTATCGTCTGTCAGCTCAATTCCATCCACTACGATCGACCCTTCTTGGTGTGTTTCCAAGCGGTTGATGCAGCGAATGAGCGTCGACTTCCCAGAACCTGATGGTCCGCAGATGACAATCCGTTCGCCACGCTTCACATCCAAATCGATATCTTTCAGCACATGAAATTGCCCGTACCATTTGTTCAAGCCATCAATGGTGATAATGCTTTCACCGAGTTCGGCCGGTGCCATCTGTGTATCGGTAGTCATCTTAATTTCTCCGATTGGTATCGAGTTTGCGCTCAAGATTTTGGCTGTATCGCGACATGCCATAACAGAACGCCCAGTAAACAAATCCAGCAAACAAGAAGGCTTCGATGTCGTAACCCTTCCACTCCATCGAGCGCGCTGTCGTCTGCGCCATATTCAGAAGATCCAATAAGCCAATGATCGAAACCAGCGACGTGTCTTTAAACAGTGCAATAAAGGTATTCACGATGGAAGGAATCGAAATCTTCAAGGCCTGCGGCAAGGTGATAAATACCGTGCGCCGCCAGTATCCCAAACCAAGTGCCATCGCCGCTTCAGATTGACCCTTGGGAATCGCAGCCAATCCTCCACGCACCGCTTCGGCTGTGTACGCAGACTGGAACAGCGTGATTCCGATCATCGCCCGTACGACTTTATCGAACTCAACACCGGCCGGGAAAAACAGAGGCAGCATGACCGAGGCCATGAACAAAATCGTGATGAGCGGTGTTCCGCGCCAAAATTCGATGTAGATCACACAAATCGACCGAATCACAGGTAACTCAGACCGTCGACCCAGGGCTAACAAGATCCCGATTGGCAGCGCCAACAAAATGCCCACAAAGGCGAGCGCAAACGTTAAAAGAAACCCGCCCCATTGCGTGGTATTGGATTGTGAAATTCCGAAATATCCCCCGTACACGACGAAGTAAAAGACCACTGGGAATACACCCAACAATGCGATCGTTAACCACTTCTTACCCGGTGTTTTTTCAAATAATAGCGGCAATAGCAGCGCGAAAAACAAGATGAAAATCAATGTTGGCCGCCATAGTTCGTCGGGATTTGATGCGAAATAGAGACCAAACAAGATCTGCTCGAGACGCACGTTGATGAACGTCCAGCATGCACCCGCCGCATTGGCTTCACACACGGATCGATCAGAGCCCGTCCAATTCGCGTTAATCAACGCCCATTCGACAAAGGGCGGGACGTAACTGAAAAATAAATAGAAAAACACCAAGGTGGCGATGGAGCTTCCAATCGAACCAAACAGATTGTCTCGAATCCAAGCAATGGGACCGACTGCACTGCTGGGAGGAGCCCGATCCGGAGCAGGAACGAAGGTTTTTACATCAGCCATCTTATCGCTCCGTCAACTGAATACGTTTGTTGTACCAGTTCAGTACAAAAGAAGTGAATAAACTCAAACATTCATAGACAGCCACGGTCATTCCAATAATCACCAAGGCCTGCCCCGTCTGATTGAGCGTAATTCCCGCCCAGACCGCAACCAATTCCTCGTAACCTACGGCAACCGCCAATGAGGAGTTTTTCGTCAAGTTCAGATATTGGCTGATGGTTGGCGGGATGATGACCCGAAGTGCTTGCGGAATGGTCACCAAGCGCACAGTGTCTTTGCGAGACAAACCAAGTGCATGAGATGCCTCAGTCTGACCGTGTGATACCGATTGAATGCCAGCACGAACGTTTTCAGCAATAAAGGCCGCCGTATAGAGAGTCAGCGCAAACCATAAGGAGAATAAGGGTAATGGAAGCTGCCCGCCCCCTTTAAAATTAAATCGACCCAAGACTGGCTCATCAAAGATCAATGGCGAACCGGCGATGAGATACAGGATATAACCACCACCAATGATGGCACCGAGGGAGATCCAAACGACTGGCAACTGCTGTCCCGTTTCCTGAAACCGGACTTTGGCACGTCTGGCAAATACAATCAGGCCAACACCGAGAACAGCCAACATGGCCATCCACAAGGCAAAACCAGTTGAATCGTCAATCACAGGCAGCGGTGTGTGAAAACCCCGTGCATTTAGATAAAAAGCGCCCATTTCAATGGAATTTTTCGGCGCTGGAAGTGACGGTAGAAAGATCGCAAAGTTCCAAAACATGATTTGCAGAAGCAATGGAACATTACGGAAGATTTCGATGTAGGCGAGTGCGCCTCTTGAGATCAACCAGTTGGGCGACAAACGGACAACACCGATAAAAAATCCGAGAAGTGTGGCAGCAACGATGCCCAAGACAGCAACTAAGATGGTGTTCTGGATCCCCACGAAGAACACGTCGATATAGGTTGATTCGCCAAGCTTGTAATCAAAAAATGGACTGAATCCGATTTGAAACGGCGCTACTTCGTCAAAAAAACTCGTGCCGGTTTGAATACCGCGGGCAACCAAGTTGTCGACAGTCGTTTGAAATAGCGAGTAAAAACCATAAACCACAAAAGCCAGAGCCAGGATCTGAATCACCAGCGCTCGGAATTTAGGGTCTCGATGCAGAGGAATACGCGTACGTTCTGTCACAATACAATCCAGTGATTAGTAAAGAAAGACCGGGCAGGGCCCGGTCTTGGATTGGTTCCGATTAACGAATCGGTGGAGCGTAAAGGATTCCACCACGCGTCCAAAGATCATTGACTGATCCAGCACGTGGAATACCAATCTTGGCAACGGTGCGCTCATAGATTTCGCCATAGTTACCAACTTGCTTGATCGCGTTGTACGACCAATCAGCACCAAGGCCGAGGAGCTCGCCCATGTTGCCTTCAGTACCAACCAAGCGAGCAACGTTTGGATTGCTCGGGTTAGCCTTCAGGTTATCGATGTTTCCTGAGGTAATACCCAGCTCTTCAGCATTGATCAACGCATACAGAGTCATCGAAACAATATCCATCCACTGGTCATCACCTTGACGAACGACTGGTCCGAGAGGCTCTTTTGAGATGGTTTCCGGAAGAATCGTCACACCCGCTGGGCCAACTTTCATTTCCGTACTCAAAGCAGCCAACTGTGACTTATCAGAAGTCAACACATCACAGGCACCGCCTTCGAAACCTTCACGCGTTTGTGAAGACGTTTCATAACCTACTGGCGTGAACGACATATTGTTGTTCCGGAAGTAGTCAGCCATGTTCAACTCAGTGGTTGTACCGGCCTGAACACAAATGCTCGCACCGTCCAGCTCAAGTGTTGATTTGATGCCAGAATCTTTCATGACCATGAAACCCTGGCCATCAATGTAGTTATAGTAGGTGAAGTTCAGACCCAGTGACGCTTCACGTGTCAATGTGTGCGTCGTGTTGCGCGACAGCACATCCACTTCACCAGACGCCAGTGCAGTAAAACGCTCTTTGGCAGTCAGTGGGATAAATGTGACTTTGCTTGCGTCACCTAAAACGGCAGCAGCAATCGCGTCACAAACGGCAGCGTCAATGCCTTGCATACGACCAGCATCATCCGGCGCCGAGAAACCTGGAACGCCACCACTGACGCCACATTTCAATTCACCACGGGCTTTGACATCATCCAGCGTACCGGCTGACGCAACTTGAGCAACAGCAACAGCTGACGCCGCGACAGTTGTTGCAATCTTTGCAGAAAATTTCATGGAATAACTCCTGAATTAAGCGGTTTGTTTTAATCTTCCTACGGGCCTTATCAATATTCTGTAGGCACCCTCACTTCCATCAGCAACAGTTGTGCCATGCCAAGATTCGGGTGTGCCCGCCGCCATGCTTGGAAAAGCTAGCACTCAGGCTTCCCTTTCACAAGCGCCAATGCGCCATTTTTGTGCATATTTTGCACAAATTGAGTGCATTATCCGAGGTTGAGGATCAGAGCGGTTCCAAAAAAAACAATGAGAGCACCGATCCAGGCTCCAAGTGCAGGCCTTTCCTGTGAAGTCACCCAGAGAACAGGCAACATCACTACTGGGGCGGCAGAACTTAACGTCGATACAATCCCGGCCTCTCCACCGGTCAGTGCAAACATCACCAGAGTCATCCCAACGCCCATCCCAATCACCCCACTTCCGATGGTTTTTAAGATGATCGTCCGAGTCCAGACTGAATGATCTTTTGCAGTCCCTCGCGCGGTCCATCCGTAAATGATGAACAACGCCAGTGCTGCAATGGCGACGCGAACTGCAGACCCGGCAACCGGATCCACCCCCTGCTCCATCAGGGGCCTCGATAACAAAATGCCTCCCGCTTGCCCGGCGGCGGCCAAGAACCCGAAAAGAAGTCCCAGAGGCAGTGACCCATGCACAGCTTCCCAATGACTGGATGCTGAGGGACGCCGGCCATAAGCAATCGCGATCATCACGCCACTCGTCACGAAAAGACATCCGAGAAACACAGGAAAGGACAGCACCTCGTCCAAAAAGAACATGCCAGCAATCGCAGTCAATGGAGCATTCAATGCAAACATCACAGCGTTTCTACGTGGGCCAACACGCCTTAAACCCGCGAATAAAAATGTATCGCCGAGAAAGATTCCAACTAACCCCGAGATCACCAGCACCGGCAAAACATCCATGCTCAGCGTATCGATTCCGCCACTGAACCAAGAAACTGTCAGCAAAAGAACGCTAATCACCAACATCCGAATCCGATTGAAGCGGATGGCACCAAGGACGCGGGAGGGTTCGACGGCGAGTAATCCAGCCACAGCAAAACATAGCGACGCGCCAAGCGCCGCTAGCTCATCAATCGGCATTTACCAGTCGAGATCGTCAGGGATTGGAGGATAGTCATCATCTTGCTCTTCAAGCTTTGCAAGATGTGAAAAGATGTCTTGGCCATCCAGTCGATGAAGACACTTCTCTAAAACGTCACGTGGAACAATGCAAATCGCACCATCAATCTCGATGAGACCCAGTAATCCCCTTGCCAGACGGTCACGAATATCAGCACCCACAGGGAATGGCCTGATTTTCTTTCCATATGGAAATCTGAAATCCACACGAGCGGCTTCTGGTCCACGATCAATCAAGCTCGACTTCACCATATCTCGAACTTGCGCGAGCTTTTCAGCACTCAACCGCTTCGCTTCACGCTCAGCAGCCAATGCTTGGTCGCGCGCCTTTTTGTCCTCGCGTGCTTTTTGCTGGGACTCAAGCAAACTTTCTTGAATTCCCGGACCCTTTGGCTCTTTTGATTTGACACGCTGCTGATGCTTGGCTTGTTTCGCCTTTTTCTTGTCAGCAACACCAAGAGCAAGGAGTTGATCTTGCAGGGACTTACTCATGGGGATAGTCCTCGTAATAGGATTCCGCGAGATCTTCAAACCGCGTGAACTGACCTAAGAACGCAAGCCGCATCGTTCCGATGGGACCGTTTCTTTGCTTCCCGATAATAATTTCAGCAATGCCCTTGTCTTCGGTATTTTCGTTATAAACCTCATCGCGGTAAATGAAACAGATCACATCTGCATCCTGCTCTATTGCACCTGATTCACGAAGATCTGACATCACCGGCCGCTTGTTCGGGCGCTGCTCCAGCGAGCGGTTTAACTGTGACAATGCAACAACCGGACAGCTCAGTTCTTTAGCAAGCGCTTTGAGTGATCGTGAAATCTCTGAAATCTCACCAGCCCGATTCTCACCACCGCCAGCGACCTGCATCAATTGCAGATAGTCAATCATGATCATGCCAAGCCCCTCAGGATGCTGACGTGCGATACGTCGCGCTCGAGATCTCAACTCCGTTGGTGTTAACGCGGGCGTATCATCAATGTAGAGAGGCTTTTCATTTAACAAACTAAAGGCAGAGGTTAACCGCGGCCAATCTTCATCGCTGAGTTTTCCGGTCCGGACTTTGGTTTGATCGATCCGGCCCAACGAAGACAGCATTCTCATCACAATAGACTCGCCTGGCATCTCCATCGAAAAAACTAAGGTTGGCTTTTCAGACTTAATCACGCAGGCTTCAACCAAACACATCGCAAAGGTCGTTTTACCCATCGATGGGCGGCCCGCAACGATCACTAAATCGGATTGCTGCAGACCTGCAGTCATCTGATCCAGCTTTTTAAACCCAGTCGAGATACCGGTAATTTCGGAATCCGATGCATACAATTCATCAATTTTTTTCAGCGCAACCTTCAAGTAATGGTTCACCGCTTCAGGTCCACCTCTTGACGGACGCTCTTCGCTGATTTTGAAGACTTTCGATTCGGCCTCATCAAGAATTTCACTGACGCTCCGACCAGCTGGCTTTCTCGCGTTTTCTGACATCTCACCGGCAACACGAATGAGCTGACGAAGGACTGCTCGATCGCGGATGATTTCCGCATAAGCGGTGACATTACTTGCGCTCGATGCACTGGCAGCTAACTCGGATAAATAGGCAATACCGCCGGCATTCTCAGCTTCTCCCATCACGTCCAAGTGCTCAGAAATCGTCAGCACATCCAATGGTCGATTACGTTCAGAAACCTTAAACATGGCCTCAAAAATCAAGCGATGCTCGGGAAGATAGAAATCATCCTTAGTGACCATGCCAGCAACCTGATCCCAGGTTTGAGCATCCAACAATAACCCGCCCAGCAAGGACTGCTCGGCATCTCTGGAATGCGGAGGGGTCTTCAGTTGCTCTAATGCGGAATCTTCGATCGTCATAGTTTCTCCATGAGGCCCTGCATGATACTCAGTGAACTGAGTCGCGACCAACCTCTCTAAGCAAAGAAGCCAAACGCGTCTCTGAGATCCTCACTTTTAACTGGGTTTCGCCCAAATCTGTGATCGACTCTGAGAGCACATCCGCATCCTGATACAACTTGGCTCGGAGTCGACCTTCTGTCGGCTTCAAAATTAACTCGTGCTCTTCGGGAGTTTGCCCAATCGCATTAGCCAAGGCCATGCTGAGCTCATCGAGTCCGGCACCACTATTGGCTGAAATCCAAATTCTGCCAGACTCATCCAGTCCAGGGGTGACTTCCGGCCGCATATCGACTTTATTCATGACAATAATCCGAGGCACTTCATCAGCACCAATTTCGTGGAGCACCTCAAGAACAGCCATCTCTTGCATGAGTCGATCTGGATGCGCTCCATCTTGGACAAACATCAGAACATCTGCTTCCGCTGCCTCCTCAAGTGTCGCTCGAAATGCATCCACTAATGCATGAGGCAGGTTTTGAACAAAGCCCACGGTATCCGCCAGAATCGTCACCGCTCCGCCTGGCAATGTGATCTTTCGGAGTGTCGGATCCAATGT
>QXYM01000004.1 GCA_009886945.1 Litorivicinus sp. | reverse complement strand
CACGGGCGGCGATTGGAGTGGCTGAATTGCCCAAGGGTGCACGCGTCGAGGTCGATGGAATTATGGTCGGCTGAGGACAGCTTCGCAGGTTGGGTATCGGAGCCTTGGCATCCGATCGCCCAGTTGTGTCGCCAAGATCCGACCTTCTGTCGCGGGTGTTAAGGGCATATTCGCTCCGTCAAGGAGATCAAAAATCTGTTGATAGGTGGCTGATCCTTGGTCCACGCCGTGGATTAAGGCTGGCATCTGCTCACCACGAGAATGACCGAGCGCCAATTCCCGCAACCAACTGACTGCATCTTGCCGATGTAAGCGGTTTGACACGGCCTTAGGGTCTAATTGTGCGCGAAACAGCGGATCCCTGAGGCGCATGACACTTTTTGCATCATAAAGACCTGCAAACCGAATCACGGTTGTAGGGGCTTTGATTTGCGCAATATTCTGTTCCGCCTCCCACAACAGTTGACCACGCCAATGGTCAGGGGAAACAGGGACGGACTCATCTAAAATTCCGGTTTGATGCTGACCAAACACCGCAGTGGAACTCACCCAAATCACGGGATGCTCACGGCCTGGCAATGATGCCCATTGACGGAGCTTCGCGGAGACACCGACATAGCGCTCTCGATACGCCACTTCAGTCCGCGTATCCGGCGTCATGATCGTCACAATCACGGCCTGTTGTGAGAGCGGTATCCGGCATAATCGATCCCAACTGTCAGGAGCATCCAAGTCGAGGCGAAGACAGGTCGGATCGTCGGGCATTGGTGTTCTTCGAACACCCAGGACTTGAAGTTTTTCCGCCTCAAGCTCGGTTTTCAGGTTGCCTCCTAACTGGCCACAGCCTAGGATGACGATATCCCAAGGATTAGACACAACGATGACCCTCACAGAACTTCGATACATTATTGCCGTTGCCGACGAAAAACATTTTGGACGCGCCGCCTCTCGATGTTTCGTCAGTCAGCCTACCTTGTCTATTGGCGTGAAGCGACTCGAAGATGAACTGGGTGTCACTCTGTTTGAACGCAGTAAGACAGGAGTTCACTTAACCGCTGTTGCCGAGCAGTTAGTTGAAAAAGCCCGGACGATCCTGCAAGAAGTCGACGCGTTTAAAGAATTATCAGACCATGTGAAAGATCCGTTCTTAGCGCCGTTGAGACTGGGGGCGATTTACACTATTGGGCCGTACCTCTTTCCAGCGTTACTACCGGCACTGAAGGCCGCCGAACCAAGACTGAAGCTTTATATCGAAGAAAGCTTTACCGGCACATTGCGCCAAATGCTGAAAAAAGGTCAATTGGATGCAATTATCGTCGCACTTCCGTTTACCGAACCAGATGTTGAAGTTCGCGAACTCTACACCGAGCCCTTTGAAGTCCTTTTGCCCGCCAACCACCCTTGGGCCGATGAGGCACACATTCCACCGAAACAATTACATACCGAAAATGTGTTGTTGCTCGGCGAAGGCCACTGCTTCAGAGATCAAGTGATCGATGCTTGTCCTGCTTTATCGAGAGCAGCGCATGATCGCAACAACGTCGTCGCCGAGGGCAGTTCGCTGGAGACTCTCCGTCATATGGTCGCCTCAGGGCTCGGGGTCACGGTACTCCCTGCATCGGCGGCTGGCACCAAAAGCTACGCACCAGGTTATCTGATCACCAAACCATTTTCTCAACCCGAACCATCACGAACCGTGGCCATTGCTTGGAGAAAACAATTCCCAAGAACTGAAGCGATCGATCTCTTGGTCGATGTCATCAGAACACAGGTTGGTCCGCAGCTGAATGCAAAACACCAGGCAGCCTAGCGAATTACAAAGTCTTACAGGCGTTGGGCCCAAAGTTGAGCAAGCACTGAACCGCTTGGGCCTGTATTCTTTCCGAGATCTCTTGTTTCATTTGCCGGCGCGCTATGAGGACCGGACCACTCTTGTCGACATTGCCGATCTGCAGCCGGGGACTCCTCAGCTTCTACAAGGCGAAATCACAGCTCAATCGATCATTCCCGGTCGCCGCATGCAAGCTGTGTTGACCTTTGAAGATCTGACAGGGGCAGCTCGCATTCGATTATTTCATTTTTCACGGGCCTACCTCGCCACTCTGAAAAGTGCAGCCTCCGTTCGAATCTTTGGCGAACCTAGGATCAACCAAGGAGTGACCGAATTCATTCATCCAGAAATTTCCGTGTTCAAAGGCGATCCACCACCGTTAGATGACACACTCACGCCGATTTACCCAACCACTGACGGGCTTTCGCAACCCAAACTTCGCGACTTGATTCGGCAAGCCCTCGCCAAAGGCGCTGATTTTTATGCGTTAGACGAGTTATTAGATGCCGCTCATACCAAGCATCGTCCCGCGTTGTGGGATGCGCTGCTTGCTCTGCATCAGCCGACCAAAGGGCTGCCTGCAAGCCCCTACGTGGAGCGACTGGCGTTTGAAGAACTGCTCGCCCATCGGCTCTTGTTACTGACGCGACGAGATGACTACATCCGCTACCAGGCGCCTTGCCTGCAGTCCACGGCAGCAGAGGCGAGGAAACAGCTGATCACGGAGCTTCCATTTGAGCTGACAGAGGCACAACAACGTGTGCTCAAAGACATCGATCACGATCTACAAAGTGGCCACCCCATGCTTCGCTTGCTTCAAGGTGATGTGGGCTCTGGAAAAACACTCGTGGCAGCTCTGGCAGCTCTGCCTGTCATTGACGCCGGCTTCCAAGTGGCATTGATGGCTCCAACTGAGCTCTTATCAGAACAACATGCGGCGCAGTTTGCGACCTGGTTCAGCCCACTTGGAATTTCAGTCGGTTGGCTCACTGGGTCCATGAAGGCTCAACCAAGGCGAACCATTCTCGAGCAAATCGCGAATGGCTCATGTCAGATGGTGATTGGAACTCATGCCCTCTTTCAAACGGACATCGTCTTTCATCGACTCGGCCTCGCGATCATCGATGAGCAACACCGGTTTGGTGTCGCACAGCGCCTCCTGTTGCGCGAAAAAGGAAAGGACCTGACACCACACCAGCTCATCATGACAGCCACACCAATCCCTAGAACACTCGCCATGACTCATTTCGCTGATTTGGATGTCTCAGTGATTGATGCCTTACCACCCGGCCGGACTCCAGTCGATACGCGGCTGTTAAGTCAGACACGAGCCGTCGAGATCACAAACCGTCTGGATGCGCAATTCAATGCGGGGGGTCAAGCCTATTGGGTTTGTACACTCATCGAAGAAACCGATCAAAGTATCGCTGAGGCTGCGGAAACGCGGGCTGAGAAACTGAAACAACAACTCCCCCATCGTCGTGTTGGCCTTGTTCACGGCCGGATGAAGGCTGATGACAAATCTCAGGTGATGGCTGCATTTAGCCATGGCGATCTTGATCTGTTGGTTGCAACGACCGTGATTGAGGTCGGCGTCAATGTTCCCAACGCGAATATCATGGTCATTGAAAATCCTGAGCGCCTGGGTCTCGCTCAACTGCATCAACTCAGGGGTCGTGTGGGGCGAGGTGCGCGCGTGAGTTTCTGTCTTCTGCTTGCAGGTGACACGATTTCTCAACAATCACGCGATCGCCTGAATCTCCTCAAAGAAACGAGCGATGGCTTCATCCTGGCTGAAGCTGATCTCCAGTTACGAGGACCAGGTGACGTCATTGGAACCCGCCAGACCGGTGAACTCTCTTTTCGCGTGGCCGATTTGACCCAACACGCTGGGTTGCTGGATGAAATCGCGTCGCTTGCTGAAACAATCCGAACCGGACCTCAGGGAGTGCGTGAACAATTGATTGAAAGGTGGATCGGTCATGAGGAACACTTTGCCCATGTCTGACATTCGAACCCTTGCCTCACGAATCCCGTTTTGGATTCAAGTGACTCGTCTTGACCGGCCTGTTGGCTGGATTGTCCTGCTCTGGCCAACCTGGATTGCGCTGACATTAGCAGGTTTCAAAGCCGACTCATTCGATCTGGCTATCTGGGTCATTTTCACCCTTGGGGTCGTGATCACTCGAAGCGCCGGCTGTGTGGTGAATGATCTGACCGATCGTCAATTCGATAAACATGTCAAACGAACTCGGTATCGCCCGATCACCACAGGTAACCTGCCGGTCAAAGAAGCAGTGATCTTAGCGATAGCGTTACTGTTGGTTGCCTTTGCACTGGTTTTACTCACCAACGCCGAAACGATCATGTTATCGGTCATCGCACTCATACTCGCGATCATTTACCCCTGGCTGAAACGCATCACGTTTTGGCCACAAATCGGACTCGGCCTGGCATTCTCCATGGCAATACCCATGGCATTCACGGCTTATCAACAACCTCTAGACCCACTGGTCTGGGCGCTGTTTGCTGGCAATGTGGCTTGGACGCTTGCCTATGACACCTTCTATGCCATGGTCGACCGCGACGACGATTTACGCATTGGAGTGAAGTCGACAGCCATCGTATTTGGACGGTTTGACCTCATCGCGATTGGCTGTTGCCAACTCATTGCCGTGGCTGGCTTCTCCTATGCGTTCTGGCTTGCCCAACTCCATCCGATGGTCATTGTTGGGATCATCGGAGCAATTGGATTTGCGCTCCATCAGCAACGCATCGCACGAACTCGGTCCCGTGATGCCTGTTTCCGAGCCTTCATCGAAAACCACCGATTCGGTGCAGCCCTCTTTGTCGGTGCGGTTCTCGGTTCTTTATGACATTTTTATTTCGATCGTAACCTTTCTGTAATAAACCTATGGTTTTATCCTGTTCACGAATAGGTTTCAGGAATCGCTATGAGTCAGCAACCGCTGCGCCGTGTTTTAATCGTGGACGACGAGCCTGCGGTTCGAGAAATGCTTGCCGTGGCATTGGAAATGGCGGGCTTCGAGGTCCGAGAGGCTGATAGCGCGCAGTCTGCTCTTGCCGAAGTCACAGCGCGCATTCCTGACCTGATGTTGATCGATTGGATGATGCCCAACGTCTCAGGTCTTGAACTCTGCCGACGCTTACGCCGCAACTCAGATACCGCAGACATTCCGCTGATTTTGTTGACCGCTCGAGGTGAAGAAGACGCCAAAATCACCGGCCTTGAAGTTACCGATGATTACATCACCAAGCCGTTTTCTCCGCGAGAGCTTGTTGCTCGTCTCAAAGCCATTTTACGACGCACAACACCAAAAGGCGTCGAGGAGCCTGTTGAATTTGATCAGTTACGCCTTGACCCTGTCGGTCAGCGCGTGACGTCCTGCGGACAGTTGTTAACGCTCAGTCCGATTGAATATCGGCTACTGCAATTGTTTATGACCCATCCCGAGCGTGCATTTTCTCGCACCCAACTACTCGACCGTGTTTGGGGTGGCGATGTGTATGTGGAAGAGCGAACGGTTGATGTACACATCCGTCGTCTTCGCAAGGCGCTTGGCAATCGACATGAAAATCTGATCGAGACAGTTCGAGGCACAGGGTACCGGTTTGCCCCACTCGCCGAGCAAGGCACGCAGTCAGCCGTCTAATTCCAAGATGTACCCAGCGTCTGCCTGACGCTTGATTTCCTCTTGCAAATCCAAGGTCATCACTGGATGGCGTTTGAGCGTATTCTTTGCAAACACCAAGCGAATATCATCGCTGGTAGACTGGATCGAAAAATCGGGGATCTGTTTCTCTTGGCGACCAATCCGAAGAACGGTGGCGATCCTTAAGATGCGAATGAGCTTCATCAAGCGATTGCCAGACCAATACCGCAATTCCGGAATCACCGACAAATCCAAACGCTTCCGATGGAGCCTGACCAAAATCGCGAGCACATCTTGTTGCTCACGATTGAACCCAGGAAGTGGCGTATTCCCCAAAATGTATGCGCCATGGCGATGAAATCCAGAATAGTTAATTGGCAAACCGATTTCGTGCAGCATCGCCGCCCAAATCAACATATGCCGATCTTCATCATTCAAATTCCAATGCTCAGCGAGTGCGTCAAAGACTTGTTCACTGGTTTGTTTCACACGCTCAGCTTGTGCTCGATCGATAGTGTATTGATTCACTAAATCCATCGCGGTGCGTTCACGAATATCATCGGCCTTTAACCGGTCATCCATGGTGTAGAGCACGCCTTCGCGAAGCGCTGCATCAGCGTAAACAATTTCAGTCAATTCAAGTTCTGCCAAAATCGCCGCCAAAATCCCTACGCCGGCAGGGAGTACCTGCATGCGTTCGACGCTGACGTTCGGGATATCTGCAATTTTGCGATTACTGTCTTTCGATAAGAATTTTTTGCATGCCTGGATCGATTCTTGACTGATCCGAGGACCGAACCCTAAATATTCACCGAGGGCACTGACACCCTTGGCGGTTCCCGATGTGGCAAAACAGATGTCGAAAGGAATCGATTTGATGCGACTCACGATTGGCTCAATCGCGCGTTTGGTGGCTAACTCCACATC
>QXYM01000039.1 GCA_009886945.1 Litorivicinus sp. | reverse complement strand
AGCACGAGCACGAGCACGAGCACGAGCACCAGCACCAGCACCAACACCAGCACCACCAGGATGAAGTGGAAAAACGTCATGCGACAACTCAACAGTTGTTGGATATTCAGGATATTTCAGAGTTGATGCGTATTCCTCCAGCGGCAAAGTGTCGCCAAATACAACTAACGCAATCCATCAATGCGCTTAACGAAAACCAAGATGACACCAGAGAATCAGAACACAAAGATGCGCTCATCGAAGCTGTGATGGAGTGCGAAAATCCCTCAGCGATTGTTTCGCTTGATTTCAGTCCTGCTTATCAAACATTCGATGACCTGGCAGAAATCCAGGTTGAAGGGATGATTGGTCATCAGTCATTATCTGAGATGCTTTCAGCGACACGGACATCGATCTCGTTTTGATCCTAAAAACCTCGGGACTCAGTTACGATTTTGGTTCGGGAAAGGCCATTCATTTTCCCGATCTGCAAATCCGTGCTGGAGATAAAGTTGTTCTCGTGGGTGCCTCTGGCAGTGGAAAATCCACCTTCTTAAATCTCATTTCCGGGGTATTGCCAATCCAATCCGGATCTATCGAACTCAAAGGTCATCCTTACGATCAACTGAGTGGAAGACAGTTGGACTCCTTGCGAGCAGACCACATTGGCATCATTTTTCAATCACTGAACCTCATTCCGTACTTGAGTGGCTTTGGCAACGCTCAACTCGGGCTTCAGTTTTCAAAGAAGCGGCAATCACGCGTTGACGATGTCGATCAAGCAATAACGGCGTTGGCCCAAAAACTTGGGCTCACACCAGAACTCCTCCATCAACAACCGTCTGCGATGAGTATCGGACAGCAACAGCGGATTGCCGTGATCAGAGCGATGCTTGGTTGCCCTGATTTAATCTTAGCCGATGAACCCACATCAGCACTGGATCCGACTGCAACGGAACAGTTCATGACACAATTGAATACATCAATCGATCCAGACAGCCAAGCCGTGATCGTCGTCAGCCATAACCCCGAGATCATTCCTTTGTTCGACCGTGTGATTCGCATTGGAGAGGATCAATGATTCGCATAGCGGCGATGTCAATGCGATCAAGACGGATCCCAATCGCCTTGGTTATCATTGCATTGACCACGTCGATGGCACTGTTACTCGCCGTCGAACGAATCAAGCAATCCTCTCAAAAAGGCTTCAATGAGAGTTTAGGAGGGGTCGATCTTGTCGTTGGGCCGAGAGGAAGTGGACTCGAACTGATCCTTTACACTGTCTTCCATCTAGGCAATCCCACTAACAATATCACGACAGAAACCCTAGCCGACATCGCTGCAAACTCAGCCATTGAATGGGTAGTGCCGATTGCTCTCGGAGACAGCCATCGAGGGTTTCGGGTGATCTCGACCACCAACGAATACTTTGATCGGATCAAGTTTGCTGGTGATCAGCCGCTCTCATTCGCAGAGGGGGCAGCGTTTGGCGAGATCAACCAGGTTGTTCTTGGAAGTGACGTCGCTAAGGATCTGGGCTACAGAGTTGGCTCGTCCATTGTCGGGACTCATGGATCTGAGTCGCTTGGAAAACTGCATGACGATTTTGCCTTCCAAATCACAGGGATTCTCAACCCCACAGGCACCCCGACAGACAAGGCCGTTTTCGTGAGCCTCGAGGGCTATGAACTGATTCATCTCGGATGGGCAAGTGGCTCCCAGACGCTCAGCCTGAAAAATCTGGATATAAAAACCATACCGAAGGAACGGTTGTACCCCAAAACTGTCACGGCTGCTTATGTAGGGTTAGCCTCCAAGCTAAGCTTGTTCAAAGTGAGCCGTTCGATTAACGATTATGATGAGGAGGCTATCAGCGCTGTGATTCCGGGCGTAGAACTGGCCAAATTATGGTCGATCGTAGGTACAGTGGATTCCGTGTTTAAATTAATGAATTGGCTGATCATTGGGATCAGCCTCATCAGCATGGTGACTATGACCATGACAGGACTGGATAGCCGGACACGGGAAATGACAATCCTGAGGGCTCTAGGTGCGACGCCTTCAAAATTAGCCGGAATGATCATGATGGAAACGGCCTTGATTAGTGTTGTCTCGATTTCCTTAGCGATCGGACTGGTGCGATTACTGACTTGGGGGACCGCAGATATCGTGTCGCAATGGGCAGGCATCCGTATCGAACTCAGCTGGATAGCGGCTGATGAGCTGCTGACACTATGGATCATTGTCGCCGCTGGACTGATCGCGAGCCTCATTCCCGCTAGCATGGTTTACAAACGGTCACTTCATCAGGGATTCTCGAGTTGAAAACATTCATGCGTCGAGTCAACCAATTAATGGCACTCAGTCTTTGCGTTCTCTGGGGCGCTTGTGGATACGCCTATGAGGCGACTGAAGAAGACTTCATTCGTTGGGAAAATGCCTGGGATCGCCTGATCCCAGCAGGGACATACGACTTTGTACCCCAAGACTTTGGCTACGAACTACTATTCAATCCAACCTTCCAAAGTCAGCTGGATGCGGCAGGCCGCGTCATTGACCCCGCCCTTGAAGGACAACGGATTGAGCTTGCCGGCTTTATGGTTCCCATTGAGGTCAAAGGTCAGTCTGTGTCGCAGTTTTTGTTGGTCCCAGAAGCGGGACAGTGCGTGCATGTCCCACCACCTCCCTTGAATCAGACGCTATTGGTCGATGCCACGAATGCACCAACAGAACTCCGCGATTTATACGAGCCCGTGATCGTTTCAGGTCGATTATCTGTTGTCACCCAACGTTTTGAGATCGCAGAGAGTGGCTACACCCTAGTCGACGTGACCGTCACCACTCTGGATTTAGGAGAGGAGTTGATACCCATCGCTCCTGGTGCCGATGGCGATCGATAGCTCAAGACTCATTCATGAGGTCAGTTCAGTCGGAAAAACGCTAACTCCACAGCGTCTGGCGATTTACCGCGCGTTGGAGACAGCAAAAGACCCCTTAACAGCTTATGAACTCAAAGATCAGGTCAATCATCTATCGAAAGAATCTTTCAACATCAGTACCATTTATCGAGTGTTGGATTTTTGGACCGAACTCGGGCTGATTCACAAAATCGACTCTTCGAATACATTTATCGTCTGCAACGATGAACATCGAAACCATGTGCATGTTCTCCAACACTGCACTCAATGCCAAAGCGTCAAAGAAAGTTGCGAAATCTCAAGTTTGATGAAAATGCCCGAATCTGCATCGTTTCTTATCGATACCCATCAGGTGATCGAAATACAGGGCCAATGTGCCAAATGCTCTGATACCACTGGTAATCGAGCGACAGCAACTCATCACCAAAAATAGTGCTGGACCTTTCAGTCCAGCACCTTGGGTTTGATCAAGAAGGCTGACGAGTGGTTCTCAAGTACGGCAGCTTGACGTCAATTTCGCCAAACTTTTGTTTGGCTTCATCATCGCTCAATGACAACGCAACGATGACATCGTCACCAGCGACCCAGTTGGCCGGCATTGCAATCGGCACCCCGTAAGATGCTTGCAGTGCATCCAGGGCCCTCAACACTTCAGCAAAATTACGACCGACTGACATCGGGTACGTCATGGATAACTGAAGTTTCTTATCTGGACTAAAGATAA
>QXYM01000038.1:456-7312 GCA_009886945.1 Litorivicinus sp. | reverse complement strand
GGTTATAAGGTTATGACGCTTTAACCGGAATGTTCAAGTAAAATCGCTGAGGTTGTGAATTAGGGGCCAAGCGATATGATAAAGCCCATATCGGCGCTGAGTAAAAGCTTAAATTTAATGCCTGGTAGTGACGCAGGTTTGTTCCGTCACTAATAAATATATTTAGGGGAATACGAAATGAAAAAGCTAATTGTTGTGGCTTTGGCTGCATCGTTGAGTGCCGGTGTGATGGCTGCCGGTGACGCGGCTGCTGGAAAAGGCAAAGCTGCGACTTGTGCTGGCTGTCATGGGATGAACGGCAAGGCGATGGTGCCGACTTACCCAAGTCTCGCTGGTCAAAATGCGGCCTATCTTGAAGGTGCCCTAAAGGCCTATAAGACGCAAGAGCGTAAGGGCTATCAAGCAGCGATTATGTACGGAATGGCAGCAGCCCTGTCAGATCAGGATATCGCTGATCTCTCGGCCTTCTACGCAAGCCAGAAGTAATGTCAATTTGCAACAGGGTAGCCATGTTGATGGCTACCCTAGGCATCGCGGCCATATCAGTCGCGTTTGCCCAAGACGCTAATTTTGATCCAGAGACCGGTCTTCGGATTCATCACTACACAGATCCTGTTCCTCAAACAGTGCCAGGTGGAGTGGTTTTGGATACGCAGGGAATCAAACATTTAATCGAGACTACGGACGTTGTCTTGATTGATGTTCTCTCAATTTCGGGGGTTCGCTACGATGAACTTGATGGTTCATGGAGTGGCTACGAACCTCGGTTCAACATCCCGGGAAGCCTATGGTTACCAAATGTTGGTTATGGTAGGCCCTCCCCGGATATGTTGACGTATTTTCTGAACACGGTCGCTGAGGCCACAGATGGCCAGTTGGATCATCCCGTTTTGATCTATTGCATCAGCGATTGCTGGATGGGCTGGAATGCTGTGCAGCATCTCGCGCGTGTTGGGTATTCCAAGGTGTACTGGGGACCCCTGGGTACTGATGGCTGGTCCGAGGCCGGTTATGAACTCGTGCTGACTGAACCAACCCCAGTTGATGTTGATTCGTTATAGAGGTGATATGCAGCAATTCGTGTCCATGGAAGAAGCATTCGGTGCGATTGAAGAGCACGCGTCGAAGCGCTTGATCGAAACGATCCGAGTACCACTGCCAGAAGCGGTCGGGCGTGTGCTTGCAGAGCCCGCGATCGCCAAGCTGTCGATTCCACCTTTCAATAATTCAGCGCGTGACGGTGTCTTATTGTCGAGCGCTGGCATTGTAGCCGCGAGAGAAGGTCAGCCGCTGACTCTTGCCGGTGAATTACGTGCCGGTGACACCATTGAAACGGCCGAAAATCTTCTCGGAGATGCCGCTCGAATTATGACTGGGGCGCCGGTTCCTAGCTGGGGTGCGGCTATCGTCATGATTGAAGATGTCGCGTTGACGGATGACGGACACGTGACCGTCAACACGTTGCCCGATCTTGGAGCTTGGATCCGACCGCAGGGATCGGATATCGCGGCTGGCAGAGACATTTTCAAACCCGGTCGTCGGATTATTCCTGAACATGTTCAAGCGCTTGCCTCAAGCGGGGTCGTTGAGCTTGCCGTGCATCGCAAGCCGCGAGTCGGCATTTGCTCAACGGGTGAGGAGCTGGTCGATCTCGCATCAGGGCCGCCAGGCTCTGGGCAGATCTATGACTCCAATCGGCCCTTTATGAACGCCATGATGCGCTCGTTTGGTTGTGATGTCGTCGTCAATGAGCACGTTGGTGACACTCTCGACGAGATGGTTGGATTCTTGCGTCGAGCCATGGATGCCTCGCTCGATCTTGTGATCTCTTCCGGTGCGGTGTCGATGGGTAGTTATGACTTCGTGAAGCCGGCTCTTGAGGCAGTCGGTGCACAGATTATCTTTCACAAAGTGACACAGAAACCCGGGAAGCCACTGCTGTTCGCGATTTTACCAAATGGCACGTTGTATTTTGGTTTGCCCGGAAATCCCGTCTCGACTGTGGTGAATTGCCGCTTTTACGTACATTACGCTCTCGGTGTGATGCAACAAAAACCATTAGAAACTCCGATCAAGCTTCGGCTTGATCGAGACATCGAGAAGCCAGAGGGACTTGCGGTATTTTTAAAAGCTCAGTGTCTTCGTGGTAAAGGTGGTGCCATGGTCCGTGCACTCGAGGGTCAAGAATCATTTCAGACTCAACCATTACTGGAAATGAACGGGTGGATTGTATTGAGCGAGCATCTAGGTTCGATGCAGGCTGGAGACATGGTTAACTTTTATCCGGCCAACCCGCGTGGACTACCCGATATATTTTGACGGATATAACGCTTTGTGCCATTCTTCGACGCAAATAATTAGTCGACGTTGACCTAGGCGGGCCATAGTGGAAAAAATTCTGACAGATCGGTTTGGGAGAAGTTTCCCTTACCTTCGGTTGTCGATCACGGACGTTTGCAACTTTAAATGCACCTACTGTCTTCCCGATGGATATCAAGGGGAAGCTGACGGTTTTTTGGGGGTCGACGAAATCCGTCGCCTGATTGCCGGTTTTGCTGAGCTCGGTACACGGAAAGTCCGTTTGACCGGCGGCGAGCCAACGCTTCGTAAGGATTTTCTCGATATCGCTCGCGTCGTATCTCAAACCCCTGGGATCGAAACGGTCGCGATGACCACCAACGGTTACAAATTACCTGAGCGCGCTCAAAGTTTTTTTGATGCGGGCGTGAAGGCAATCAATGTGTCAATTGATGGTCTGACCCCCGAACGCTTTGAACTGATCACTGGAAAGAATCGGTTTGAGGAAGTCATGGAAGGCCTGAAGCTCTGCCAAGACATTGGATTTTCGCCAGTGAAAGTCAATGCGGTGTTACTGAAAGACTTGAATCACTCCGAGCTTGACGCCTTCATTCAATGGGCATCAGAAGGGGTTAACTTACGCTTTATCGAATTGATGGAGACCGGAGAAAACCGTTCGTATTTTGAAAAACACCACTTGTCTGGCGATGTGTTGGTTGAGAAGCTGGAAAAGACTGGTTGGCTGGAAGCTCCGCGCGACGCATTGGGCGGTCCTGCGCGAGTTTGGAAACACACGGATCAAGTCGGCAGTGTCGGTTTGATTGCTCCGTACTCAAAAGATTTCTGCACAACCTGTAATCGGCTTCGGGTGTCGGCTAAAGGTGGATTACATCTCTGTCTGTTCGGCGATGGTGGACATGACCTCAGGCCACTATTGCAACGTGATTCAGACAAAGATGCGTTGAAAGAAACGATTTGCGAACTACTTGATCTCAAAGTGGCTGGGCACGGCTTGCATGAGCATAACACCGGCGCTACACCACATTTTGCATCTATAGGGGGTTAATTTGGCGGCTTGCGAGCTTATTTCGAACTTTTCGATGATCGATGTTGGTGGAAAACGTCATACCACGCGTCGTGCGGTTGCAGCAGGTACGATCCACTTAGGTCCGAATGCATTTGTGAAAGTTCGGGATAAGACCCTTCCGAAAGGAGACTGTTTCCCGATGGCAGAGATTGCGGGCGTCAGTGGTGCCAAACAATGCGCCAATCTGTTGCCAATGTGCCATCCACTGCCACTAGATCAAGTCTTGGTATCCTTCGAACTGAATCACGATCAACAATCTGTGAGAGTGTTTTGTGAGGCTGCGGCCCACGCTAAGACCGGTGTGGAAATGGAAGCGTTGGCGGGTGCCAATGCGGCATTGCTCTGTATTTGGGATCTCTGCAAGGGGACCGACCCAGTGCTTCGGATCAGTGATTTGGAACTGTTGACCAAAACTGGTGGCAAATCGGGTGTGTGGGTCAATCCTGACGCTAAGATTCCCGATTGGGTGAACGACCGTTTGCCATCAACAACACCGTTAGTTGATCGTAAAATTGCCGTGATTGTGATGAGTGATCGCGCTTCGGAAGGAACTTATGATGATGAATCCGGTCAATATTTGGTGAACGCGCTGACCGATCAAGGCGCGGAAGTCTGCGCCTATACGGTGATTCCAGACGATTTTGCTCTGATACAGACGACCATCACCGAGATCTCTGAAACTCATGATCCGCATGTCATTCTCTGTACCGGTGGGACAGGGCCTGGTCCACGTGATGTGACACCACTGGCGATCGCTGAACACTTGAATCCAGAGTTGCCGGGTCTTGGTGAATGGTTGCGCTCAGAGAGTGCGGTGTATACCAAGACTGCATGGCTATCACGGATGGGTGGCGGATTAATTGGGCGTGCGCTCGTGATCACCTTGCCCGGTAGCTTACAGGCGGTGAAGGAGTGCTTCGGTATCTTTATCGAAGGCCTACCAAAAGCCATCATGATGATTGAAAAACAAGGCCGGAAAGGGCGCCTGTGACACAGATTCATGTGCACTGTCTCGGCGTGTTTCGAGAGATCGGTGATGGCTTTGATGTCGATGTACCGTCAAATTCGGTGGATGCGATTCGTGGTGCTGTTGCTGAGCATCTGCTGCGCTTGGGCCGCGCTGACCTGAACGATGTGTTGAAGCGTTCCGTCTTTGCTGAGGGCGATGAGCTGCTCAAAGACCATATGGTCGTTGAAAGCTCTGCCGTCAGTGTATTACCTCCGGTGGCAGGAGGGTAGAGTGAAGCTCTTCATTGAGAATCGTGGCACACACTGGCATTGTGGGCTAGTGGATGGGCCTTGTGAAACTCAGGATCTCGACGCCCTGGTGTCCGATCCAGCGCATGGAGCAATTGCGCAATTTTTCGGAGTCGTGAGAAACCACAATGAGGGTCTTGAAGCCTCGGCGGTCGATTATGACGTGCATCCAGAACTTGCACTTAAGGCCATGTCAGAGCTTTGCGCTGACATCTGCTCGGAATATCCGGTCCGGTTGTTGCTGATTCACTCGCGAGGGCTTGTGCGTGTGGGAGAGGCGAGTGTTGTGATTGCGGCAAGTAGTGCGCATCGCAAAGATGCCCTCAGTGCCGTGTCTGATACGATTGATCAACTGAAAGTTCGAGTTCCAATTTGGAAAAAAGAGATCGGTCCAGACGATGAGCAACGCTGGCTCGACGGGTATTCGTTAAGAAAAGACTAGTAGGTGATTGCATGGACGCAGTGTCATTTGTTATTGATTCTCAGCTCAAACAAACCAGTTACCCACTCACTTCATTGGATGTGTGTGATCTGCGGTTAGTCGATGATCAACGTTGGCCATGGCTGTTGATTATTCCAAGAGTCGCCCACGCGGTGGAACTCATTGATATCAGCCCAGATCTCCGTGCCCAGGTATGGCTCGAAATTGATCATGTTGGACGTGTGATGCGTGACCAGTTTTCGCCACATAAACTGAATATTGCCGCCCTCGGAAATCAGGTTCGGCAGCTACACGTGCATTGCATTGCCCGTTTCCCGGAGGATGAAGCTTGGCCGAATCCGGTTTGGGGGGTGGGAGATTCCGTGCCTTATGATTCTGAGCTTCTCAACAGCCGCCTGAACGCACTGCGAGCTGCTTTTTCCTAAAGACCTAGCCTGAGCTGAGATCTGAGCAATTCATAGAGATCAACATGCACGTTCGATGCCTGGTAGTCAGATTGCAGCACTAGGCTGATACGTTGAAGCACTCGGTCAGCCTCAACACTGACTTCCGCCATTTGTTGATCCCTTTCCCCCACAGACAACGGGATGAGTCCAAGGCCTTGCTTGTGGTGAATGAGTTGCTGAACTTGATGGCAATTCGCAACCGTGGTCACCGATGAAAACTGTGCGACACGTAAATTGTCGATCAGTGGTGCCAGTGCGGGTCTGAAAATCGTTGCGTAATGATGATCATATCGTAGTGTGCGATGGGCAAATACGCCCCAAGTGAGGCAGAATTCCTCTGTTGAGCCGTCAAGGCGTGACGGTGAGGCCGCCAACTGAATCATTGCATCGGCGCCCTGGGTCGGTCGAACCATCCAATTTGCATACGAATATTTAAATGTTTCAAGTGCCGCAAACAGAACCGGGAATAGGTCGAGTAAGGCCTCATCGATGGTGATGAGAGTCGCCTCTGCTAACTCACTCTGCGCAGCTTTGATGGTCTCAGAAACCCCTTCCAATTGATGATTGAGTTGCTCAATGAGTCGCGCAGTCCAGGGAGTTAATCCCATGCGTCCGACGCTTCGCTGAATTAAGGGGATACCGAGGGTCTGTTCGAGACGCTTCATGCGTCGCTGGATGGTTGTATGGGCAATCCCTAACCGTCGGGCAGCACCACGATAGCTACCCTCTGACTCAATCAGCCTCAGTAGATGAAGATCAGCAAGAGAGGGGCTTTGAGGCAATTGATGATTCGTCCATGAATGATCAAATCAAGCCCCGAACGGAGTCGGGGCTTTGGGGTTACTTGGCTTGATACTTCCGAGGTGTCTCGCCGCCCAGATATAATTGGCGTGGGCGGCCAATTTTGTAGGGGCTTGAAATCATTTCGTGCCAGTGTGTAATCCAGCCAATGGTTCTTGATACCGCAAAGATTACGGTGAACATGCTGGTCGGAATACCAATCGCGCTCAGAATAATGCCTGAATAAAAGTCGACATTCGGGAATAGTTTTCGCTCTGCGAAATAGGGATCTGATAGAGCAATTCGCTCAAGTTCTATGGCAACCGCCAATCTTGGATCCTGTACCCCGAGTTCAGCCAAGACCTCATCGCAGGAGACTTTCATGACTTTTGCTCGTGGATCGAAGTTCTTGTAAACCCGGTGGCCAAAGCCCATCAACTTGAATGGGTCATTCGGGTCTTTTGCTTTTTCGATAAACATCGGGATGTTTTCCACAGAACCGATTTCATCAAGCATCATCAAAACTGCCTCGTTTGCTCCGCCGTG
>QXYM01000038.1:0-446 GCA_009886945.1 Litorivicinus sp. | reverse complement strand
TCCACTTGATCCAGCAAGGCGAACGGTTGATGTCGATGCGTTTTGTTCGTGATCGGCGTGCAGCAGGAAAATTCGATCCATTGCTTTTTCCACAGCGGGACTGACCACATAGGTTTCACATGGCGTGCCGAACATCATGTAAAGGAAATTAGCCGCATATGACAGATCGTTGCGTGGATACATAAATGGCTGGCCAATCGAGTGCTTAAAACACATGGCAGCCAAAGTTGGCATCTTTGCGACTAAGCGATGGGCTGCAATCTCGCGATCGCGCTCAGAGCGAATGTCCATCACATCATGATAAAACGCAGACAGAGCGCCGACAGCACCGCACATCATCGCCATTGGGTGGGCATTGTGGTGAAATCCGTCAAAGAAGTGGGCTAGCGATTCATGCAACATCGTATGACGCGTGATGTTGCTGACAAACTGCTGCTTTTGTTCTT
>QXYM01000037.1 GCA_009886945.1 Litorivicinus sp. | reverse complement strand
CTATTTGATTGGCGCATGCCTCATGGGATTCGGTGGTATGTTAGCCGGTGGCTGTGCTGTAGGTGCTGGGGTCACCGGCGGCGCTGTCATGGCCGTGACCGCTTGGGTGGCATTATTGTTTATGTGGCTCGCTGCAGGAATCGCTGATCGTCTGCTCGATTATCAATTTGAAGAACGGGGCTCGCTCCGTTAACGATCAGGGATCGGCCGTGGTCGGCCATCGTGATCTAAGGCCACAAACGTAAAGAGGGCTTCGGTCACTTTTTCGGTCTCATCGCCATCGCGTGCTCTGCGCCATGCCTCCACTTGAATCCGCATGGATGTTCGACCCACAGATTCAAGTTCGGCAAATAGTGTCACCTCGTCACCCACAGAGACTGGTTTTAAAAACTGAATTCCGTCGACTGCAATGGTGGCGCTTCGGCCTCTAGCAATACGAGCAGCCGTATTACCAGCAGCCAAGTCCATCTGGGCCATTAACCAACCGCCAAAAATATCACCAGCTGGATTTGTATCGGCTGGCATCGCGATCGTTCTTATGGCTGGGTCATGGCTCGGAAACTCTGCTGTTGTCACGTCCTTGTCTTCCTTTAATGATCAGTCATCAAGCGTTCGTCAGGCACCAAAAACGACCAAATACAGGCCGAGTGCTGCAAACGCCCACAAAAATATCTGTTTAAACTGGTCTTCACTCAAGACTCGCCGAATCCGCACTCCGCACCACACACCGAGCCCCACCGGCAAACACATCATCACAGAGAGAATGGATAGATCTTGAGTTGCTCTTTCAAACCACCAAAGCGACATTCCCATCGCGATGGTTGAGATCAAAAATAAAACACCCATCGCGCACAGCAAGTCATCTTTGGATAACTGTAGCGAACGCAAGTACATCACACCGGGCACGGACATCGATCCAGTCATGCCGGTCAACACCGAATTCAGTAAGCCAAGACCCATCCCCAAACGATGGTTGTGCTGCATTTGCATCACAGGATTGAATCCATTTAATGAAGCCAGGCTGTACACCAAAATGGTGAGACCTAATAGCCGCTCAAACGGGAAGGAAGGCAGTGATACGACCGCCCACAACCCCAGGGGTACCAGAAGAACCGAGCCTAAGAGAAACGCCCAGGATTTGGAGATGACATCGACTAACGACCCGGTATTCCAGATTTGGATGATATTGGTCAAAACGGTCGGCACTAGAATCAACATCATCGCTGTTGGAATATCAGAGATCAGCGCGCCAAGACCAATCCCAATCGTCGGCAAACCGAAGCCCACCGTACCTTTGACCAAACCCGCCAAAATGAAAATCAGGCAAATCTGTCCTATGAACTCGGAAAGGCCTATCTCCACGTCTAGAGTAATTTCCGCTTTGCAAGATCGCACATATACTCGTGCAATCCGCGACTCCATGGCTCAAGAGCCGGACAACGCTCAATGCCATGAGTCAGCGAGCCAATCGATGGAATCGTAATGGTGACACGGTCTCCTTCCAGGTGTGTAAATCCCTGACCTTGAACAGAACGATCCCAAATTGGCGCAATTGGCGAACCGGTAAAGGCGAACACGCCATCGGGATAATCGTGCTGGTCAAACAACGCATCGACCAACGCGGGTAGGCCTCGTGTAAGGCCGCTGAGTGATGCGGTTTCTGACACATGGAAGCCATCATTGCCTTCGACCTCAAGCGTAATCGACTCGTTGGCTAGCGACTGAAGATTGAAGCTGTCATCAAATATCCGAATCCAGGGTCCGAGGATACAACTCCCACGATTATCCTTTGCGCGGCCAAGCAATAACGTCGAGCGGCCTTCAACATCACGTAAATTCACATCATTACCGATCGTCGCGCCGACTGCTTGCCCGTTGGCGTCACACACCAAAACTAATTCGGATTCTGGATTATTCCAGTGGGATTCAGAGAGAAGCCCTGCAACCGAGTGGTGACCTAAAGCAGCCATCGGCGGGCATTTGGTGAAAATCTCCGGGTCTCGCCCTAAACCAACCTCTAAATAGGGAGACCAGTGACCGGACTGGATTAGGGATTCACGGAGCCTGAGTGCCTCTGCGCTGCCCGGAATCAATGCCTGGACTGTCGCTTTCAATTCAGTGTCCAAATTCGCTCGAACCGTATCAGCCTCCGATTCGTCTCCCTTAGCCATTTCCTCAACCAATCGCTCGAGAAGACTGGCGACAAAAGTCACACCAAAGGCTTTGATTGGTTGCAAGTCACTGGGGGCGAGCCATGTCTCAATTTGACTGATCGCCAACGGAGATGCTTTTGAATCACGAATCCGCTGGATTGGCACAGAACCGGTTAACCAATGTGCGATGGTCGGACACACTGCCGTGACATCCCACCAACTCCCATTGTGGCAATAGGCGATCGATGGCCCAGCCGGCAGTTCAATCCGTGCGATCAGTTCACCCTCTGGATTCCACATCATTAATCGACCACAAAAACCGTCAGCATAATGGCTAAATAACCACCCGCAAGGATCATCGAGCCAACAATAAACCAATGCAGAACACGTGCGATCAGATGTTTCATGATCCCCCTTATGATCTTGAAAGACTGCTGAAGACCCTCACCTACTAGTCAGAACTCAGCATTGCCTAGCCAGACTATAAGGATGTTCATGCAATTCTCCAAAGAATCTCTATTCACTGAAGCGCGTTCCCATAAACAATTTGATGGAAAGCCCCTGTCTGACGACGACCTCAAGGCGATCTACGAGCTCAGCAAGTTCGCACCAACAGCGAACAATTCGTGTCCCCTTCGGACAGTCTTCGTCAACACTCCGGAATCCATGAGTCTGCTTGCCGAGTGTGCGCTGGACTTCAATCAAGAAAAAACACGATCGGCAGGGACCGCCGCCATCTTGGCCTATGATCTCGATTTTCATCACGAATTTGTGAATCTAGCACCGCATATGAAACAGCCCACAGCTCATGCAAGCTGGCCAATCGACCGGATCGAACGCTATGCCATCGCGAATGCGAACCTTCAGGCCGGCTTTTTCATTGCTGCCGCGCGAGCACTTGGGTTCGACTGCGGACCGATGGGTGGCTTTGATGTCAACGCGGTTGAATCAAAATTTTTCGACGGAACGCGTTGGAAGTTTAACTGCGTGGTGTTATTGGGCCGAGGTGATCATTCAGCACTTCACCCACGAGCGCCTCGCTTATCTTTCGAACAGGCCTGCCGAATCATTTAGACGTTTGGAATCGTTGCACGACCGCCTCAAAGGATTCCGTCGATCGAAAGCCGAGACGACTGGCGCGCGCTGATTCAAAATGACTCGGCCATCCAGCGACAATCGCCTCGATCATTGGATCCCGATGGTAGGTCAGCAAATCGAGCGCCTTAGGGCCGGCAGTTGCTTCAAGGGCGTCACGCATCTCCTGAATCGATAAACGCATGCCTGGTAGATTCAGACCAAGGGGTGTTCCCCAAGCTTGATCTGAAATGCCCATTGCCGAAATCAGCCCATCGACCGCCTGTTCCGGACTGTTCAGCGCAACCTGAGTATCAAGCGGCACAGGCACATTCGAGGCAAGACCAGAGAGTGGCTCTCGAATCATGCCAGATAAAAATCCACTGGCCGCTTGGTTGGGTTTGCCCGGTCTGACTGAGACCGTCATTAAGCGCAGTGTTCGGACGGATAGAGCGTCGCGACGCGCTAAATCTGCATAAAAGGTCTCAAGCATCAATTTTTGCGATCCATAACTGTTCTGTGGGTTAGGTCGCGTGGCATCAGTGACGACGTCAGGCAATGGACAATCTGCAGTCCCCCCATAAATGGCAAGCGAACTTGAAAAGATCAATAGCGGTTTTGTTGGCATTTTGGCCAGCAGTTGTCCAAGCGCGATCCCAGTCTCTACATTGGCTTTCAATCCGAGCTCCAAGTGCTGCTCGCATTCTCCGCTCACAGCACTGGCCAGATGAATCACCACATCGCTTGCCTCAAAAATGTCGGGCTCTGTTTGAATCAGGGTCAGCAAGTCTCCTTGGATGACCTCAAGATCAGGGGGACCAAACCCGTCAGGAATCACACGGTCCACAAGACAAATCGACTGGATCGGCTCCATCGTTCCGTTGATCAATAGCGAATCATGACGCTGAAGCGATTGAGCGACTCGCTGGCCTAAAAACCCGGCTCCACCGGTGATAACAATTCTGGCCATCGGATGCTCCTTTTCATTATGATGTCGTCAGTTGTCTAACAATTAACCTCAGTCATCCATAAGATCAAATCATTTATCGAGGAGTCCCCACATGCATACGTTGGTCATCGGCTTGGGATCGATGGGCTTTGGTGCCGCAGTGTCATGCGTCCGCCAAGGAATCAAGACCACAGGTTTCGACTTGAACCCTGAGGCCCTCAAGCGTTTTGAAGCTGAAGGCGGGCTCGCTGCACCCTCCCTCGATACTTGTCACGAGATCGATTGTGTATTGATTTTTGTGGTCAATGCGAGCCAAGCGCAATCGGTTCTCTTTGATAGCTCGTTATTTGATGCTTTAAACCCAGAGGCATTGGTGATCAATTGTGTCACGCTTGCCCCATCAACAGCCGTCGACATCGCAAATCGGGTTGAGACCCAGGGGTTCCGATACATTGATGCGCCCGTTAGCGGCGGTGCTGCAAAAGCGCTTCAAGGCCGGATGTCGATTATGGCATCGGGATCACGGCACGCGATGATGGATGCGAAACCCGTTTTTGATGCCATCGCTGAACATGTGTTTGAGCTCGGTGATACAGCAGGCCATGGCTCGCAGATGAAACTCATTAACCAACTCCTGGCCGGTGTTCATATCGCAGCAGCCGCGGAAGCCATGAATCTGGCGGCATCACTCGATATGGACTTACATAAGGTCATTGACGTCATCAGTCAGTGCGCGGGCTCATCTTGGATGTTTGAGAATCGTGCGCCCCACATTGCTGACGGTGACTACCGACCTCTCTCGAGCGTCAACATTTTTGTCAAGGACTTAGGCATTGTGACGGAGGAGGCCTCCCATCAGCAGGTCGTGACACCGCTGTCGGATGCTGCTCTTGCTCTGTATCGAGAAGCCTCTGATGCGGGACTTGGCGGCGAAGATGACAGTGCTGTGGTGAAAGTTTTGGCCAAACAATCCAACGTCACACTTCCGGGGAGCAGCCAATGAAATTTGGTTGCATTGCAGACGATTTCACTGGAGCCACCGATCTTGCGGGACTACTCCGACGCAGTGGTGCCTCGGTCAAGCTTCATTTTGGGCTTCCGGACCAGCCTTCAGATGGCTTTTCAGACATTGAGATTATTGCGTTGAAATGCCGAACTGAGCCTGTTGCTCAAGCGGTTTCAGACTGTTCAGAGGCCGCGCTTTGGTTACTGGCTGGGGGCGCTGAACTGTTGTACTGGAAATACTGCTCGACCTTTGACTCAACCGACCAAGGAAACATCGGGCCGGTGGCTGAAGCACTGATGGCGATCACTGGGCAAACCCAAGCACTCTATTGTCCAGCCTTCCCTGAAAACGGTCGTGCGGTCTTTATGGGACATCTGTTTGTTGGCGATCAGTTATTGAATGAATCCAGTATGAAGGATCATCCGTTAACGCCAATGCGGGACGCTAACCTTGCGCGCGTCCTCACACCGCAAGTCTCTCAATCGGTCGGGGTTTGGAATCGAGTCTCGCAACGAGCAGGCGGCAATTTGCCATCGGAAACACATGTCATTGCAGACGCCGTTGAATTTTCCGATCTTGAATTTTTAATCGAACACACGCCAAAACATGTGCTACTGACTGGTGGAAGCGCACTCGCCATGCCAGTTCCAGGCAGGTTGGGCATTGCCTCGCAAAACACAAGCCCAGATCCAAAACCAGGTCCTCGTGCGATTGTGTTCAGTGGCAGTTGCTCTCAAATGACCCAACGCCAAGTGGCGCATTATGTGACAAGCAACCCGAGCTATCAGATTACGCCCGAAACACTGGACGCCGATGCAATTGCTGCATGCATCGACTGGCTTCAATCCCTAGACAGCACTGAAACACCGCTCATCTATGCCACAGCATCCCCTGAATCCGTCAAAGCCTCACAGGCAAGCCTCGGCGTTTCTGAAGCAGGTGCATTGGTGGAACATGCGATGGCAAGCATTGCTCAAGCAGCCTATCAACAGGGCATGAGACGCTTTGTGGTGGCTGGAGGTGAGACCTCTGGTGCCGTCACTCAAGCACTCGGGATCGCTGAAGTCATGATTGGTGAGGAGATTTGTCCCGGAGTCCCGTGGGTCTATGGGGGTTTACAGAACGATGTCATTGCACTGGCCTTGAAGAGCGGTAACTTCGGAACACCGACATTCTTCAGCGATGCACTGGCACTACTGGAGTCTGAGTAATGGATTTACGTGAGCAACTGTGTGACTTCGGCTTGAGCCTCTATCAACGGGGATTGACGCATGGAAGCACGGGGAATTTATCCGCTCGCCTCCCAGACGGAAATCTGATCGTGACGCCAACTGGAAGCTCACTGGGGCGTCTGACCCCCGAGTCGTTAAGTATCGTAAGCCCTGATGGTCAGTTGATTTCAGGTCCTAAACCGACCAAAGAAGTACCGTTGCATCAGGCATTTTATGCGACACGTGGTGGTCGGGCAGGTGCTGTCGTTCATCTACACAGTTGTTATTCGACGGCCTTATCACTGTTCCCTTGCGACGACTCCAGTAACTGGCTTCCAGCACTGACACCCTACGGAATCATGCAATTGGGCAAGGTCCGATTGTTGCCTTACTTCATTCCGGGTAGCACCGAAATCGGTGATGCCATTACAGGACTCGCAGGCAAGCATGCAGCCGTGATGCTGGCGCATCATGGTCCGGTGATTTCGGCAAAAACATTAGAAGCTGCGGTCTATGCATCAGAGGAATTCGAGGCAACCGCAAAGCTTGCCTACCTCACCCGATCGCTCGAACCTCACGCGCTATCGAGTGAGCAGGTACAGACGCTCGTCAAACAATACAACGTGGAGTGGGACTAATGCCGACATTTTCTGCCAATCTCGGGTTTCTATGGACGCAGCATGCACTCGCCGACGGGATTCGTGCCGCACACCGTCATGGATTTCATGCGGTTGAATGCCATTTCCCCTACGACGAGCCAATCACCGATGTCTGCCAAGCACTTGAAGACACTGGACTCCCGATGCTTGGACTCAACACCATCCGAGGACCACTCAATGCTGGATTAGCGGCTTTACCGGATCAAATCGCAGAAGCACGCGCAGCCATTGATCAGGCATTTCATTATGGCCAACAAATCGGCGCCCTGAATGTCCACGTCATGGCTGGAAAAATCGACGGGGAATTGGCTCAAAAGACTTATCTGGATAATCTTCGATACGCCTCAGATTGCGCCTCAAAACATGCAATGACGGTTTTAATTGAGCCGCTTAACCCCTTTGATATGCCAGGTTATTTTTTGAGAGACACGGGGCATGCATGCGAGCTGCTTGAGACCCTTAACCGAAGCAACGTGAAACTCATGTTTGATTGCTATCACGTTGGGCGAACCGAAGGAGCTGTCATTGAGCGATTCCAACAGTGCCTACCAGTGATTGGCCACGTTCAATTTGCCTCGGTCCCTGATCGAGGCCCACCCGGTGACGGTGTTGTTGACTACCACGAGGTATTTCAGGCCATTGACGCCAGTGGTTGGTCTCTGCCTTTAGGTGCTGAATACAAGGTCGCTGGAGCCACAGAATCAACTCTTGGGTGGCTGACTGAGTTTTAGACGTCAGGCTTCAGATCCGACGTTCGATTCAGCTGGTATAAAGGAGCAAACTGCCAACGACTCCAAATGAGAACGAGAGCGGCAATTCCAGCACCCAGAACGCCTGTGGTCACAGGTCCAAACATGGCCGCAAACGAACCCCCACGGAAATCGCCTGCTTCGTTACTCGTCTGGATAAACAGCATATTCACAGCCGATACGCGGCCTCTGAGATGTTCAGGAGTGGCCCGATGCACCATCGCACTTCGGATATTCATACTGACCATGTCCGACGCACCGTAAACAAACAAGGCAATCAACGACAACCAGTAAACATTGGAGACCGCAAACCCCAAAATGGATCCCACGAAGAGGCAAAGAGCAATGAAGAGTTTCTTGCCAGCGCCTTGCATTGGCGGCCTAGATGCCAAAATCACACCGACCAGAATACTCCCGAGGGCAGGCATTGAGCGGAGAACTCCCAAAGATTCAGCGCCGACGTTCAACACATCAATCGCATAGATTGGCAGGAGAACAAGGACCGAACCAAAGCCGACCATCAGCATGTCGACCGTTAAGCCACCTAAAATAATCGGCTGATTTTTGACGAACCGCATTCCATCAAAAAATGACCGTAACGTTCGGCTCGTGGTGTGAGTGACGCGAAAGGTTGGAATCAGGGCATAACCGAGGAGCGCAAACAAAATGATCCCTGCGATCACAAAATAGACCGACCGATCGAACCAGGCAATGAGAAAGCCACCTAATGCCGGGCCAAGAATCATGGCGGTATTCCACACGGTTGTCGACATCGCTACCGCGCGATCCAACACACCTTCGTGGACAATATTCGGCACAATGGCTTGCAAGGCCGGGCCGTGAAAGGCTCGCCCAGTCCCATGCAAACACACTAGCGCATAAACCGCCCACAAGGTGGGTGTCGGGTCGATCATCAGCATTGCAATTCCAAAAATCGCAATGGCCTCGATCAACGCACAGCCCCGGACCACCCAAATTCGTGGGACGTAATCGACAACGATTCCAGACACAAAGAAAAAGGCATAGACAGGAATGACCTGAGCGAGCCCAACAAAGGCGATGCTCCAAGCATCTCCAGTCAGTTGATATAGATGCCATCCGAGTGCCATCACTAGCATGGTGTTGGCCATTCCGATCGACGATCGACTCACGAGATACCCAAAGAAGGGACGGTCAAACAGCTTGATGTCAGCAGTCATTTCAAACGCCTTGCGAAAATTCCAGCTCGTACCGCTGGGGTCGGGTCAGTGACCGCTTCAAATCTCTCATCAAGGATCAGGAACTGAGATCCAAGTGCGGAAGCAAGCTCATGTTGCTTGAGTAAAAAGTTGGGGTTACTGGGCTTGCCGTATCGCTCGTTACCCAGTCCGAAGGTTTCGTATAAGAGATGACCCTCTGGAGCCACGAGCTGAATGAGCGCCGGCAAATGAGGCCGATACAAATAGTTGGACACCAGCACAACATCGAACTGCTGCCCACAGAGAGGCCATTGAGAGCCTTCCAGATCGAGATTTTCAAATGCAATCGAGGTGTCTGAATACATCGCAGCCACTTCGGGATTAATATCAACAGCAGTGACTTGAAAACCCAAATCAGCGAACAGGAACGCATGGCGTCCAGAGCCCGCGGCAATATCGATGACAGACCCCGGCGTCAAGGTATGGGCGTGTTGGCTGATCCAGGCTGATGGATTCATAGCAACCACCAAACCAGACAAGCTCCAACGACAAACCCTTCAATCCAGCAAGCACACATCACGAGCAACGGATGCTCGCTCATGTACTGTTTGACAAACTCACTCAACATCCAAAGATCCCGCCAGATGGTGCGGTATTATCGCACCACCCTCACAGAGTCCAAAGGGGGATTAGCGAGCTGCAGTCGGCCGCTTTGTTGGCTTACGTGTCGGCGGTGCAAACCCATCGCGCTTTGCTTGCGCTTGCTTCGGCTTCGCACCGGAACGTGCAGGCTTCGCATAGGTTCCACCGGATTTCGCATGACGCGATTGACCTTGCTTCTTTGCAGATGCCGGACGATCACTGCTCCAATCACGACGCTCAGAACGCTCGCCTTCTTGCTTGGGACGAGATTGCCGCGAATCTGTCCGCTCACCGGATGCTTTGGGACGTTCTTTGGTCCACTCTCGACGCTCAGAACGCTCGCCATCACGTGCAGGACGACCTTCACGGGTCTCAGGCCGACCAGCGCCCTGATGTTCCGAACGACCACGACCGCGGGACTCTGCACCATCACGACGAGTCGACGATGATCCGTTGGCACGCTCACCGCGAGGTCCGGGGTGATTTCGGCTCGATGAACGCCCGTGCTTCCGCGGTTGTGGTTTGCTCTTTGGCTTTTTCACTGGAAAAGGGACTTGCGGTTCAAAACCATCAGCCACTTCAAACTCAACGTCG
>QXYM01000036.1:2615-17738 GCA_009886945.1 Litorivicinus sp. | reverse complement strand
TCCGAGCAGGGGATTCCTGAAATCATCGTCGATGATGCGCATTGTCTTCCCGATGCTGTTTTGCAGCTTTTTCATGAGTTGACCGTAGGGGCTTATGGTCGCCGTTGGTCGGTGTTGTTGGTCGGGGAGGACCAGCTAGTTTCGAGATTGCAGACACTTCAGCCAAAGGCTGTGCTTTGCAGTGTGGTGATGCTGCCGCCATGGGATCAACAGGATCTGGAACAGGCGGGGTCAAAAATCTACCCGGGTCAGGAGTGGTCGAGCATCCCCTCGAGTGTGCTACAGCGATATGGATCTCAGCCAAAGCAACTGTTGCGTTTAGTCGATGAGTGGGACGACTCAGTTGCGTCTGCGCCGGATCTGCCCGAGCATGAGGCTAAGGTGTCGATGGTACGAGTCTCCTCTTCTTGGATGATTGGATTCGGTATTGCGCTTGTCGTCTTGATCGCTGTGCTGATATTTGTTCAACTCAGCGACGAAAAAACACCCGCTCGAACGTCGACACCAATTCCCTTAACGCCGCAAAATCAGTAGTCTACGAAGGTCTACATTTCGTTTGCCCCAAGCCATCGAGAGTCATATACTACTTGGCCTTTTTCTTCATGGATTCAGTCGGTTGGATCCGATCGACGCGAGACAACTGCTTGAGCTGAGAGTCAGTTCGCAACGTTCGTCGTCAAATTTCGGCGGGGCGGTTAACGACCCGTATTATTGAAGGTTGCGGCCTGTTTGGCCGTGTATTTTAGGAAGACACATATGACCAAAGGTCTCTACACCCCTGGTGAGTTTCGCGACAATTGTGGATTTGGATTGATCGCTCATTGTGATGGTGAAGCCAGTCATGATTTGTTAATGACGTCGATCGAAGCATTAACGCGGATGACGCATCGAGGCGGAATCGCAGCAGATGGGAAGACGGGTGATGGCTGTGGATTGTTGTTCCAAATGCCAGACGCATTTATGCGGCATGCAGCGTCAGAAGCCTGCGGTGTGGAGCTGGGTGATTTATTTGCTGTCGGAATGGTCTTCTTGTCCACCGATCCATCGGTCGAAGCAGAGGCCGTTGCTGCAATCGAAGCGGTCTTAAACAGCCGTCGGTTGGCGGTGATTGGCTGGCGTAATGTCCCGGTCGATCCGTCGAATCTAGGTCCCATTGCGCGCGGTAACATGCCGGTCTTTAAGCAGGTCTTTGTTGAGCCACAGGGTCAGAATAAAGAGCAGTTCGATAATGAGCTCTTTATGGCATCACGACTGATTGAACGCAGAATGGCTTCAAACTCAGACAATTATCTGTGCTCGCTGTCGCGCCGAGTGGTGTCCTATAAAGGACTGATGATGCCTGTGGATTTGCATCATTTTTACCCGGATCTCAACGATCCACTCATGGCAACCGCGATTTGCGTGTTCCACCAGCGTTTCTCGACCAATACGCTTCCACGCTGGCCGCTGGCTCAACCGTTCCGACTACTCGCGCACAACGGTGAAATCAACACCATCGCCGGGAATCGAAACTGGGCCAACGCGCGGGGTCATCTCTTCACGTCCGCTCGGTTACCGGAAATCGATCAAATTCTACCCTTGGTGAATTCCACCGGATCGGATTCGTCGAGCTTGGATAATATGCTTGAAGTCATGGTCGCGGGTGGTATGGACTTGTTCCGAGCCATTCGGATGCTGGTTCCACCAGCTTGGCAGAACGTGGATGACATGGATGCCGATCTACGTGCGTTTTACGAATACAACTCGATGCACATGGAGCCTTGGGATGGTCCTGCAGGGATCGTCTTAACAGACGGTCGTTATGCCTGTTGTTTGCTCGACCGAAACGGGCTGCGCCCTGCACGTTGGGTGAAAACCAAAAACGGTTATCTCACGCTCGCTTCAGAGATCGGCACTTGGGACTACAAGCCTGAAGATGTCATTGCCAAAGGCCGTGTTGGGCCTGGAGAGATTCTGGCGATCGACACAGAAACTGGCGAAATGCTAGCGGCTGATGATATCGATCATCAATTGAAGGGCCGGCAGCCATACAAGCAATGGTTGCGAGAGCAAACCATTCGTTTTGAAGCGGATATGAAAGATCCTTTCTCAGATCTGAAACAGTTGTCAGAGAAAGGTCTTGCTCCCTATTTAAAGCTGTTTAATTTGACCAGTGAAGAGCGTCACCAGGTGATTAAGCCATTGGCAGAGACCGGTCAGGAAGCTGTCGGATCGATGGGTGATGATACGCCGATGGCTGTGCTGTCGACCGAGCAACGACATGTTGCCGATTATTTCCGTCAACAGTTCGCTCAGGTGACCAATCCGCCGATCGATCCATTGCGTGAATCGATTGTGATGAGTCTTGAGACCTGTCTTGGCATGGAGCTCAATCCTTTTGAAGAGACTGCTGATCATGCTGAGCGCGTGATCTTGCATTCGCCGATTCTATCGGCGCCAAAAATGGATCGCCTGAAGGCATTGGAGCATCCGAAGTACGGTCGTATTCAGATCGAGCTCGCTTTTGACCCAGCCATGGGCCTGAAGGCTGCTGTGGAATCAGTGTGTCAACAAGCTGTTGATGCTGCGCGTTCCGGCAAAACACTTCTCATTCTGTCTGACCGGCATGTTGCGGAGCATCAGTGGGTCGTGTCGGCGACCATGGCAACAGGTGCGGTCCATCATCGCCTGATCGCCGAAGGTCTCCGTTGTTCAGCCAACATTATCGTTGATACCGCTGAAGCGCGTGATTCTCATCAATTTGCTGTACTGCTTGGGTTTGGTGCGACTGCTGTTTATCCTTACTTGTCCTACCGAGTGATCAACGACTTGGTTGATTCTGATGAATTGGTGGGTGATCCGCTTGAGTTGCATCGAAATTATCGGAAAGGGATCAACAAAGGCTTGTTGAAAATCCTTTCGAAGATGGGTATCTCAACGGTCGCAAGCTATCGCGGCGCACAATTGTTTGAAGCCGTGGGCCTGTCAAATGAGATCGTCGATTTATGCTTTAAAGGTGTTCAAAGCCGGATTGCAGGCGCAGATTTCTCTGATTTTGAAAACGATCAAAAGATTCGTCAGTCTTTGGCCTGGTCGACTCGGAAGCCTGTGCCTCAAGGCGGATTCCTGAAGTATATGCATGGTGGTGAATACCACGCATATAACCCAGATGTCGTGCAGACCTTGCAACAAGCCGTTCAAACCGGCTCTTACTCGACCTATCAGAAATACGCCAAGCTGGTGAACGATCGCCCGGTCGCAACGCTCCGTGATCTCTTAAAGCTGGAAAAAGATGCTGGTCGTGCCATTACGGTCGACGAGGTTGAACCGATTGAGTCCATTTTAAAACGCTTTGACTCTGCCGGTATGTCGCTTGGGGCGTTGAGCCCAGAGGCACACGAGGCCTTAGCGCAGGCCATGAACGAGTTGGGTGCGCGGTCGAATTCTGGTGAGGGTGGTGAAGATCCTGATCGGTTTGGTACCAGCCGGACGTCCAAGATCAAGCAGATCGCATCCGGTCGCTTTGGGGTGACGCCGCATTATTTGGTCAATGCGGAAGTGTTGCAGATCAAGGTCGCTCAAGGAGCGAAGCCTGGAGAAGGCGGTCAGTTACCAGGTGGAAAAGTGAATGCATTGATTGCGCGACTTCGCCATTCGGTTCCTGGAGTGACGCTCATTTCGCCGCCGCCACATCATGATATTTACTCGATTGAAGACTTGGCTCAGCTGATTTTCGATTTAAAACAGGTCAATCCAAAGGCATTGGTCTCTGTCAAATTGGTGAGTGAACCAGGTGTCGGCACCATTGCTGCCGGTGTCGCGAAAGCCTATGCAGATTTGATCACCATTTCCGGTTATGACGGTGGTACTGCAGCAAGCCCATTGACCTCGATTAAATATGCGGGATCGCCTTGGGAACTGGGTCTTGCGGAGGCACATCAGGCGCTTCGTGCGAATGATTTGCGCGACAAGGTCCGTTTACAAACCGATGGTGGTTTGAAGACGGGTCTCGACGTGGTGAAAGCTGCGATCCTGGGAGCCGAAAGTTTCGGGTTTGGTACCGCACCAATGGTGGCCATGGGTTGTAAGTATTTGCGAATCTGTCACCTCAATAACTGCGCAACTGGTGTGGCGACTCAAAATGAATTGCTGCGCGAACAACATTTCCGTGGCACGGTCGAAATGATTAAGCATTTCTTCACCTTTGTGGCGGAGGAAACTCGTGAAGTCATGGCTGAGCTTGGTGTGAAAACCATTGCAGAGCTTGTCGGCCGGACAGACCTGCTGACACAAGTTGGTGGGCGTTCGCAGCGTCAAGCCAAGCTCGATTTTTCACCGATCTTGTATCAAGGCCCTGAGCATGAAGGTAAGCCACAACTGTGCGCAGTTGAGAAGAATCCACCTTATGACGATGCACCTCTGAATCAAGCGATCGTTCATGCGGCTCGTGATGGGATGGTATCGGGTGAGGGTGGCGAATTTCATTTCACGATCACAAACCAAGACCGCTCTGTTGGCGCAACGTTGTCAGGAGAAATTTCTTTGGCTCATGGCCGTGAAGGAATGGCGAATCCGATTCGTTTGAACTTGGAAGGGACAGCCGGTCAGAGCTTTGGTGTGTTCAACGCGCCAGGCCTCGAGATGCGTCTCCGTGGAGATGCCAACGACTACGTGGGTAAAGGGATGGCCGGCGGTCGTCTGGTGATTGCACCACCAGAAGGCTCGACCTTTGCGAGCCAGGACACCTCCATTATCGGCAATACCTGTCTTTATGGAGCAACTGGTGGAACCTTGTATGCGGCTGGACGCGCGGGTGAGCGATTTGCAGTCAGAAATTCTGGCGCAACAGCCATTGTCGAGGGCACTGGCGACCATTGTTGTGAATACATGACCGGTGGCTTGGTAATTGTCCTCGGGCGAACTGGCCGTAACTTCGGTGCTGGAATGACTGGCGGTTTTGCCTATGTTCTTGACGAGTCGCGGACATTTGTCGACCGATATAATCATGAGTTGGTTGAGATTGCCCGGATTAGCACAGAGCAGATGGAGCAATATCGTGCGCATTTGCGCTCGCAGATCCGTGACTATGCCGAGGCGACAGGGAGTGCATGGGGTCAGACGATCTTGTCTGATTTTGAGTCTTTCGTGAGCCATTTCTGGTTGGTGAAGCCAAAGGCGGCAAGCTTGGGCGATTTGTTGGCGTCGTCACGGTCAGACGCGCAATAGCGATTGGGAGAATTGATTCATATGTCCACGCAGAAAAACAACGACTTTCAGTTTTTAGATGTTGGGAGACATGATCCTGCTAAGAAGGATCTTGATCAGCGGAAAGGCCAATTTACCGAGATTTATCATCCCTTCTCGAATCGGGATGCCGGTGCGCAGGCTCATCGATGCTTATCGTGCGGTAATCCCTATTGTTCTTGGAAGTGTCCAGTGCACAACCACATTCCGAACTGGTTGGAATTAATCAGCCAGGGCAACATTATGGCTGCCGTTGAGTTGTGTCATAAGACCAACTCGCTGCCAGAAGTTTGTGGCAGGGTGTGTCCGCAGGATCGGCTCTGTGAAGGTGCTTGTACACTCAATGATGGTTTTGGTGCGGTCACGATTGGCTCGGTCGAGAAGTACATCACAGATACCGCCTTTGCTTTGGGCTGGCGTCCAGATTTGTCTGACGTGCAATGGACCGATAAGCGTGTCGCTGTCATCGGTGCAGGTCCTGCCGGACTCGCGTGTGCTGATATCTTAGCTCGCGGTGGTGTGAAGCCTGTGGTCTTTGATCGTCATCCTGAAGTCGGCGGTCTTTTGACCTTCGGAATTCCTGAATTCAAACTTGAAAAATCCGTCATGGCACGTCGCCGAGAAATTTTTGAGAGCATGGGTATCGAGTTCCGACTGAATACTGAAGTCGGCAAAGATATTTCGGTTGGTGAGTTGATGGAGACCTTTGACGCTGTTTTCTTGGGCATGGGAACTTATACCAACATGTCCGGTGGATTCCCTGGTGAAAGTCTTCCTGGAGTTTTCAAGGCGCTACCGTTTTTGATTTCTAACGTGAATCGCTGTCTTGGATTTGAAAAAGATCCGAGTGAATTCATCAACATGAAAGGCAAGCGTGTGATTGTCTTAGGTGGTGGTGATACTGCGATGGACTGTAATCGCACGTCGATCCGTCAAGGCGCAAAGTCAGTGACCTGCGTGTACCGACGTGATGAAGCCAATATGCCCGGATCACGTCGCGAGGTCGCCAACGCGCGGGAAGAAGGCGTGAAGTTTTTGTTTAACAAGCAACCGGTGGAAGTGGTGGGCGATGCAACCGGGGTGACCGGCGTGAAGTTTGTGACCACACAATTAGGTGAGCCTGATGCCAATGGTCGGCGGAGACCTGAAGTGGTTCCGGGATCGGAGGAAGTGATTGCTGCTGATTGCGTATTGATCGCATTCGGATTCCGTCCAAGCCCAGCTGAGTGGTTTGCCGATTTAGATATTGCAACAGCTGATTCTGGGTTGGTGCTTGCGGCAGAAGATCAGAGCCTTCCATACCAGACCAGTAATGCGAAAGTGTTTGCTGGCGGTGATATGGTTCGCGGTTCTGATTTGGTAGTCACAGCGATTGCAGAGGGTCGCAGTGCGGCCGAATCGATCCTTGATTATTTGGATATTCAATAAAGATATTGGATTCCCAAGGGAATCTTGATTACACACTGCGTATCGTTAAATGACCGAAAAGAGGATAACTAAAATGCGTGACGAAACCCTGGCAATCCATGCGGGCTATCAGACTGATCCAACCACTAAGGCGGTCGTTCCTCCGATTTGCCAGAATGTCGCCTTTGAATTTGATGACGCAGCGCATGGCGCGGCGCTCTTTAATTTAGAAGTTCCTGGAAACATTTACACGCGGATTATGAATCCGACCTGTGACGTGCTTGAACAGCGTGTCGCCGCGTTAGAGGGCGGGATTGCAGCGCTTGCTGTGTCATCGGGTATGGCTGCCATTACATACGCACTGCAAACACTTGCTAGCCAAGGGCACAATATTGTGACCACGCCGCAGCTATACGGTGGGACTTACACGTTGTTTGCACATATGTTGCCAAGCCAAGGCGTAGAAGTTCGTTTTGCAGAGACAGATCGAGCTGAAGACCTTGAGAAGCTTGTCGATGACAATACACGTGCGATTTATTGTGAAACCATCGGTAACCCGGCTGGAAATATCGTCGATATTCGTGCAATGGCTGCGATGGCTGCGCGAAATGGTCTTCCACTGGTTGTCGACAACACAGTGGCGACGCCAGCATTGTGTAAGCCGATCGAATTGGGTGCCAACATTGTTGTGCACGCACTCACTAAGTTTATGGGTGGCCATGGGAATTCGTTGGGCGGAATCATCGTCGATGGTGGTAATTTTGACTGGACTGCTCAAGGGGACAAATTCCCTGGAATGACAGCTCCGGAGCCTGCGTATCACGATGTGGTCTATTCCGATGCGTTTGGTCCGGCTGCCTTCATCGCGCGTGCTCGGACGGTTCCGTTACGAAATACCGGTGCGGCTCTTGCGCCAATGAACGCATTTTTGTTGTTGCAAGGCATTGAGACCTTGAATCTTCGCATGGAACGCCACTGTGAGAACGCTCAGAAAGTCGCTGAGTTCTTACAATCGCATGCTAAAGTTGAATGGGTCAGTTATGCCGGTCTTCCAGAGCATCCGCATTATGAATTGGCGAAAACACAATTGGGTGGAACGCCATCGGCACTGTTGACCTTTGGCGTCAAAGGTGGATTTGAAGCAGGTGTGAAATTCTATGATGCCCTTGGCCTCTTTAAGCGTTTGGTGAATATCGGAGATGCTCGTTCACTTGCTTGCCATCCAGCATCAACAACGCATCGTCAATTGTCTGAAACTGAGCAACTGGCGGTGGGCGTGAAGCCTGAGATGATCCGTTTGTGTGTCGGAATCGAGCATATCGATGACATTCTTGCCGATCTTGAGCAGGCACTCGCTGCTGTATGACATCGGAGTTAAAAAACGACCGCTTTCTCAGAGCACTGCTCCGTCAACCTGTTGATCAAACTCCAGTTTGGATGATGCGTCAGGCGGGGCGTTACCTTCCTGAATACCGAGCAACCCGGAAAGTGGCTGGTGATTTCATGAGTCTTTGCAAGAATGCAGAGCTTGCTTGTGAGGTCACCATTCAGCCGCTTGAACGGTATCCGCTGGATGCGGCGATTCTCTTTTCTGACATCTTGACCATTCCTGATGCAATGGACTGTGGGCTGTACTTCGAAGCTGGCGAGGGCCCTCGTTTCGAGCGTCCTGTGCGCACTCGCGCAGATATTGATGCGCTTCCGGTACCACCGATGGCAGATGCTTTGGATTATGTGATGAATGCCGTGAGTACCATTCGTCGTGAACTGAACGGTCGAGTGCCTTTAATCGGCTTTTCAGGCAGTCCCTGGACCTTGGCGACCTATATGATTGAGGGTGGTGGCTCGAAGGAGTATCGGTATGCGAAGGGATTGATGTATTCAGATCCTGGCGCACTTCACGCACTCCTTGAAAAGTTGGCCGTTGCTGTGACGGACTATTTGAACGCGCAGATTGCAGCAGGTGCTCAAGCAGTTCAGATTTTTGATACTTGGGGTGGTGTTTTAACCGAGCCTGCCTATCGTGAATTTTCACTCGCCTATATGGATCGGATCGTGAACGGCCTTGTTCGTGAATCGGAGGGTCGTCGGGTCCCCGTGATTTTGTTCACGAAGGGCGGCGGCGCCTGGCTTGAGCAGATGGCGGCCACAGGATGCGATGCACTTGGCTTGGATTGGACGGTTGATCTCGGTCGTTGCAGAGAGCGCGTCGGAACGGAAGTGGCTTTGCAGGGAAACTTGGACCCATCCGTATTGTTCGGGTCTGATGACTTGGTGACCTCTGAAGTTGAACGACTGTTAAAAAGCTTTGGTTCACATCCCGGTCACGTATTTAATTTAGGCCATGGTATCAATCAGCACGTTGATCCTCAGCGTCCTGCCACTATGATTGATGCAGTACAACGAATTAGCCGCGAGATTCACTCCGGCTCACATTGAGGTCGATATCATGCGCATGATTGCAATTGCGTTGGGTCTCGTCCTGGCGGGGAACGCCATGGCCGAGTCAAAAGGATTATCCGATATATACAATTTGGCCGTCGCTAACGATCCCGCGTTACGTGCTCAAATAGCAACCCGTGATGCCTCTCAAGCGCTGGGGGAGCAGGTCAGAGGTGCTCGTGGCCTGAGCGCAACTGGAAGCCTGTCAGCTAAAGAAACGCAAAACTTCAAAGCCGATGATAATTACGAAACCGGAACATTATCCGTGACGCTGAGCTTGCCGCTGTATGATCGGGGATTAACTGCATCGATCGATAGCCAAGACGCGGCCACACGAGAAGCTGACGCGGCCCTGGCTGCGTATCGACAGACACACATTGTGTCTGTGACGAATGCGTATTTTGCCGTGTTGTCGGCAGACCAAGATTTGCTGGCTGCGAAGGCTGAAGTCGAGGCTTTTGAGCGTCAGCTCGAGCAAGCCTCTGAACGATTGACCGTCGGAATTGGGACGCGTGTCGATGTCGATCAGGCGCGTGCACGTCTGGATTTGTCGCAAGTCGGTCTGATCAGCGCTGAAGTCGCGTTGGAAACCGCAAAATCGGATTTGCGCCAGTTGGTTGATGTCCCAGTGAGCGATCTCGCCGATCTCGTTGAGAACTTCTCTGCTGAAGTCCATCGATCGTTGGATGGGGATCTTGATCGGTTGGCGGATAATCATCCTGAGGTGATCGCCGAACAAGAAGCCTACCGAAGTGCTGTGGCTGATCTGGACGAAGCGCGCGCTGAAACGATGCCGAGCCTTGCGTTATCCTCCACATTTTCGGTGTCGGATGTCTCCGGCAGCAATACCAGTTCAAACAATGTCAATGCTCGCAGTAATGTGTTGAGTTTGACGCTGTCTGCGCCGATTTACACCAATGGCGTGGCGTCTGCGAAGGTGGCTGTGGCTCAAGCGGGTGTTGTCAAAGCGGAAGCTAACTTGCTGAAAGCTCGCCGTCAGGTGCTGGGTTCCATGCAGGAGGCCTATCGAAACCTCGAGGCGAGTGCCCGTACTGTGGAAGCGCGCCGTTTGGCGATTGTGTCAGCGGCTAGTCGTGTTGAAGCGACTGAGGCGGCATACGCAGTTGGCTCTGGTGATATTGTTGAAGTGCTGAATGCGAAAAAAGACTTATTCGCAGCCGAGCGTGATTTTGCAAAGGCTCGCTACACTCACGTGACACGCCAATTGGAGTTTGATCAGGCAATTGGTGACTTGTCTGAATCGGCGATCGCACGCATTGATCAGCAATTAATTCAGTGAAAGTCCCGAGAGCTTGGGGTGAGTTCCCCAAGCCAAGCGCTGGCATCTTGCAAGGTGTCAGCGATGATATGAATCACACCGTGAGATTCCTGAACCTTGCCTCTGACTTTGAGTAAGCGGCTCGCTAGGATCTGATGCCGAAAGGTTTCCACCAGAGAAGGCCAGACTAAACAGTTAATCTGGCCTTCTTCATCTTCAAGTGTAATAAATACCACTCCTGAGGCAGAGCCTGGTCGTTGACGCGTGGCAACAAGACCGGCCACCCAGATTCGAAGATCAGGATGTCTAGGGAGTCGTTTCAGTTCTGAAGACCGTCTGCATGTTTGAAATTCGGACTGAGTGCGCAAAAGACTCATCGGGTGCGCTTCCAGTGATAAGCCCGTTGTTCGGTAATCGGCGACTAAGGTTTCTCCGAGCTGGGGAATTCTGGGCTTAAACTCTTGATCTGTTTGCACCGATTGCTGAAACAACGGAAGTTGTGACTCTTGATCACCCAGTTGCCAAAAACTATCGAAACGATTGTCGGTGAGCGCTCGAAAAGCATGCGCACTTGCCAAAGTCTCGAGTTCAGATGTCGACAGTTCGGTTCGAATACGAAAGTCATTCAAACTCTGGAACGGATGATGGCGTGCCTGAAGCAGTGTCTGAGCAGTCTTCATGCTGAGACCTTTGATGAGATGGAATCCAAGACGAATACAGGGTGAACCATCTGAGTCTTCAAGAGTTGATAGCCACTCTGATGCATTGACATCAATTGGGCGGACAGGAATCCCATGGCGTTGAGCGTCTTGTAATAATTGTGAGGGTGTATAGAACCCCATCGGCTGCGCATTGAGAAGGCCGCAGTAGAATGCAGCCGGAAGATGACATTTAATCCAAGCAGATAGATACACCAGTAATGCAAAACTGGCTGCATGTGACTCGGGAAATCCGTATTTACCAAAGCCTTCAATTTGATGGCAGAGTCGCTCAGCAAATTCCCGTGAGTGACCTCGTGTCAGCATCCCGTTCACGATTTTTTCGTGGAAATGAGAGAGCCCATGTCCGCCTTTCCAGGTTGCCATGGCGCGCCTGAGCGCATCGGCTTCTCCAGCACTAAAACCTGCGGCAACCATGACCAGTTGAATCACTTGTTCCTGAAAAATTGGAACACCGAGTGTCCTATCCAAGACAGCACGGATCTCTTTTGGTTGTTGCTCTTTGGGTTCAAGGCCTTCTCGGCGTCTTAAGTAAGGGTGCACCATATCTCCTTGAATGGGACCCGGGCGAACAATGGCGACCTCAACAACAAGATCATAATAAGTCCGTGGTTTTAAGCGTGGCAGCATCGCCAATTGCGCACGAGATTCGACCTGAAATACACCGATCGCATCTCCTTTGCAGAGCATGTCATAGACGCTAGGGTCTTCTGGTGAAATATCTGCGATGGTGCGAGGAGGATGGCGATACTGCCCCTGCGTTGGTTGATAGCGGGCTTGGTAGTCGCAAGCGAGCTCAAGACTTCCTCGAATTGCAGTCAGCATCCCAAGCGCGAGAACATCAACTTTTAACAGCCCGAGCGCGTCAATATCATCTTTATCCCACTGCATACAGGTTCGATCTTCCATGGCTGTATTTTCAATGGGACACAGTTCCGATAGAGGACCTTGGGAAATCACAAAACCACCGACATGCTGAGTCAGATGTCTGGGAAACCCTACAATGTCCGTGACCAATTCTGTGAGTAGTCGAATTTGTGGGCCCTGAGGATTAATGCCAAGTTCGGCAAACCGATCCAGCATGGCATCTTTTTTGTCCCACCAAGCCAGACTTCCAGATAAGGCTTCGATTAAGTCCAACGGAAGGTTCAGAGCCTTGCCAACGTCCCGAATTGCGGAACGCTTTTTGTAGGTAATGACAGCAGCAGCTAACGCAGCTCGTTCTTTTGAATATTTGCGATAGATGTATTGAATGACTTCATCTCGCCGGTGATGTTCAAAATCGACATCGATATCCGGTGGTTCATTTCGTTCTTTAGAGACAAATCGTTCAAACAAGACTGAAACACGGCTTGGATCGACTTCGGTGATAAACAAGCAATAACAGACGACAGAATTCGCCGCAGAACCGCGTCCTTGGCACAAAATGCCCTGAGAGCGAGCAAAAGCTACAATATCGTGAACGGTCAAAAAGTAGCACGCGTATTTCATTTCCTGAATCAGTGACAACTCTTTTTCAATCAGTTGACTGATGTCTGGTGGGATCCCGTTTGGCCAGCGTTGGTTAGCACCTTCAAGAACCAGGTCTTTTAAGAAGATATGTTCATCTGAGTATTGTGGTGGGCAGATTTCTTTTGGGTATTCATAACGGAGATCGGCCAGAGAAAAATCAAAGCGATCGAGAATATTGAGTGATTCGTGTAGCCAAGGTTTTGGGTAACGCTGCAAAAGCCCTTGATGATCCATTAACGTTCGCTCACTAGAGCGCTCCAATTGATCAGCAATCTCAAGAATCGGCGCACCCAGACGAATGGCGGTTAATGTGTGTTGTAATTTCAGGCGCTGTCGAACATGCATGATGGGTCGCTGACTGGCAACAACAGGAAGGTTCCATTCGAATGCAGCCAAATCAATGCGTTCTGCGAATTCTGCTTGGTGCCCTGATTCTGGAAGGTGTGCTGTGATCCACAAGCGCCCTCTAAATGCATAAGACAGACTTTCAAGTTGTGTCGTCCAGTCCAATGACTGAGGATTTGGGTGCCAGAGGCAAAGTAGTGTGTCTGTCTGTCCAATGAAATCGCGTCGAGTGAGCTGATAAGAGCCCTTAGGGGATCGTCTACGCGCGAGTGAAATTAATTGGCCAAGTTCGCCCCAGGCGTTGCGACTGGGTGCCAGAAGTGTCAATTCCAGTTGATCATCGAGCCGAAATCGTGCTCCATGAATGAGCGGAAGATTGAGTGTTTGAGATGCAAGGTGGGCTCGCACAGCACCGGATACTGAGGCCTCGTCTGTGAGGCCCAATCCAGCATATCCCAGCGAGTGGGCGCGCGTGACATATTCTTCTGGGTGCGACGCACCTGTCAGAAAAGTGAAATTCGATGTACAACACAGCTCCGCAAACATACTGTTATTATATACAGTAATTTGCGGACCCTCATAGCGAGTTTTTGCTGATTACTTTTCTAATGCAGCCAGTCGTGTTTCAAGTTCAGCGAGTTTCGCTTCTGCTTTTGAGAGCTTTTCGATCTGTTTGTCATAGTCTTCACGGGTGACTACGTTCAGATCTTTTAAACCTTGAGCGATCAAATCCTCGACTTGTTGTTTGAACTGAGCTTGCATTTTGCGTGCAGGCTCAGGGAGTGCTTCGGAAATTTTTGTGGCGATATCATTAAATGCGTCACGATTCAGCATGGTCAGCCTCCTTTCGGTTGATGTGTTCATGATGCGGGCGATTCAAAAAAATTTCATCTGATTCAGTTCGCACTATTTTAGTGCTGCGAAAGTCGTTACAGTGCGTGGTGTGCGCAATTTCGGTGCTTTCTGGCGGGTCTAAAACCCGCCAAAGCCCCCAATCTCCTGCGAAGTGATTGATTGGCACGGTGTCTGCAATGACTCCCTCTGAGAGGTTTTTCCTCCCGTTAGGGTCTCGTTAGTAAGGAGCAATACATGAAACTGGTAACGGCGGTTGTAAAACCGTTCAAGTTAGATGATGTCAGAGAAGCGCTGTCAGATATTGGCATGCAGGGCATCACTGTGACTGAAGTGAAAGGCTTCGGTCGTCAAAAGGGGCACACGGAGTTGTACCGTGGTGCGGAATACGTCGTTGACTTTCTGCCTAAAGTCAAAATTGAAGTGGCCACCAAAGATGATCAAGTAGATCAGGTGATTGAGGCCATCTCTAAGGCAGCAAACACAGGAAAGATCGGTGACGGCAAGATTTTTGTGGTGAACCTCGAGCAGGCGATCCGAATCCGTACCGGCGAATCAGGAAACGAAGCGCTGTAAGCGCAACAACCACACAACTCGATCAAAGACACACTTCGCAGGAGAGTCATTGTGAACGATTTAGCTACTGTGAGTGGCGATCTGGCCCAGCTGGCCTACGCCCTCGATACATTTTATTTTCTCTTATCCGGCGCATTAGTGATGTGGATGGCGGCTGGTTTCGCCATGCTCGAAGCTGGCCTTGTCCGCGCCAAAAATACTACTGAGATTCTAACCAAAAACGTCTTGCTGTATGCAATCGCATCGGTCATGTATTTAGCGATTGGATACAACCTGATGTATATCAACGATTCCTGGAGCGGAGTGATACCGGATCTCGGTTTCTTGATTGGTGATGAGAATACAGCCGACGCTGTGATCGCTGGTGGGGACGATGCGCCCTATTATTCAGCTCGCTCTGATTTCTTCTTCCAGGTCGTCTTTGTCGCCACTGGCATGTCGATTATTTCTGGTGCTGTCGCGGAACGGATGAAGTTGATGGCGTTTTTAGCCTTCGCAGTCATTTTCACTGGCTTTATTTATCCTATCCAAGGATCGTGGAGCTGGGGCGGTGGCTTCTTATCAGAGGCTGGTTTCAGTGATTTTGCGGGCTCGGGGATTGTCCACATGTGTGGTGCAGCGGCAGCTTTAGCAGGTGTTCTTGTACTTGGTGCGCGAAAGGGTAAATACGGCCCGAATGGCGAAATTAATGCGATTCCAGGGGCTAACATGCCGTTGGCAACTTTAGGCACCTTTATTTTGTGGCTAGGGTGGTTTGGATTTAACGGT
>QXYM01000036.1:0-2605 GCA_009886945.1 Litorivicinus sp. | reverse complement strand
CATTGCTGCAGCAATCGTTGCAAAACTGAAGTTTGGCAAAGCTGATCTGTCCATGGCGCTTAACGGTGCTCTCGCCGGCTTGGTCGCAATTACCGCTGATCCGTTGTCACCAACGGCACAGATGGCGACGATGATTGGTGGGATTGGTGGTGTCATTGTTGTGGTTTCTATCTTAAGTCTCGACCGTCTCAAGATTGATGATCCTGTGGGTGCTATTTCAGTCCACGGTGTAGTGGGTATTTGGGGTCTGTTTGCTGTGCTTTTATCAAATGGTGACGCAACCTTTGGCGGTCAGATTATCGGTATCGTGTCGATCTTTGCCTTTACCTTTGTGGCATCACTCGTGGTGTGGACGATTCTGAAGATGATCATGGGCATTCGGGTAACAGAAGAGGAAGAGTACCTCGGAATGGATGTTGTTGATTGCGGTATCGAAGCCTATCCAGAATTCAAGCGTTCTTAAATACCTCCTTCTGGGACAAGATTGGGGCGGCTTTGCCGCCCTTTTTTTATTTCTGAATTTGCGTACACTCACCGATCCCCAAAAACGATAAAGAGATGAAATTTTGCGCGCTGTATTTCTTGACTATCAATCCATGAAGCCCGATGAGCTGGATTTCGAAAAGCTCGCCGGTGCGACCACTGAATTTGTGACCCATGATGCGACTCCACCGGATTCTATCGTCGACCGTATTCAGGGTTTTGAAGTTGTGATCTTGAATAAGGTCAAATTTCAACGCGCTCACTTTGAGGCTGCGCCTGAACTCAAACTCATCTTGGTCTCGGCGACTGGGACAGACAATGTCGATAAAGCGGCTGCAAAAGATCACGGAGTGGTCGTGTGTAATGTGACTGCCTACGGAACCCCGTCGGTGAGTCAACACACGCTGATGTTGATGCTGATGGTTGCTACACAAGCGGAGCGTTACCGTCATGACGTTCAAGCTGGTCGCTGGTCAGAAAGCCCGATGTTTTGTCTGATGGACTATCCCATTATTGATTTGGCAGGCCGGACACTTGGATTGATCGGATATGGTGAACTGGGTCAGGCAGTCGGTCGACTTGCTGAAGCTTTTGGTATGCGTGTTTTGGTCATGGGGCGTGAAGGCGTTGACTACAGCGATGGGTCTGAGCGCGTGAGTTTCGATACATTGCTAGAGCAGTCTGATTTTGTCAGTTTGCATGGATTGTTGAATGAGCACACTGCTCAAATGATGAATCGCGATGCTTTCCGAAAAATGAAGCCGGGCTCGTTTCTGATTAATACCGCACGCGGTGGTCTCGTTGATGAGGATGCGTTGTGTGATGCTCTGGAATCAGGGCAACTGGCGGGTGCTGGTCTTGATGTTGTGACCACCGAGCCGCCGGCGGTGGATTCTCGGCTGTTAAACTGCAAGCATCCGAATTTGATCATCACACCACATTCCGCATGGGCAAGTCGTGAGTCACGTCAACGCATTGTGGACATTATGCAGTCGAACTTAGAGGCTTTTATCGAAGGTGCGCCAATTAATCGTGTGGCGTAAGTAAGTCCACTAACTGCTCGAGGCGGGTAATGGTGTGATCTGCAGGTACCGCTTCCTCGGGAGTTCGCCCGTGCGTGTTGAACCAAACGGTCTTCATGCCCACCTGGCTTGCTCCAATCACGTCATGCTCGATGTCATCACCGATGTGCAGACATTCATGTGCTTCAATGTTGAGGCGAGCGAGGGCTTCTTCGAACATGACCGGATCGGGTTTGGGTTTTGGGAAGTGCTGTGACTGCAGGGAAAATTGAAAATATTCACCGAGTGGCATGGCCATTAAGTCAGCATTTCCGTTGGTGATCGCGGCTAGCGGATAGATTTTTGACAAATGCGAGAGTGTTTCAACCGTTCCAGGGTAGGGCTTTACCTTTTGACGCTCCTGGTAAAAGATCCGGAAGCCTTCTCCAGCAAGTTCCTCCGCTTCGGCCTCAGTAGCCCCTTGATGTTGGAACCATCGAACCAGTGTTTGTCGGCGCACGACCGTGAGGTTATGCGCGATCTCTGGCTGTTCCTGAACAATTTGCTGCCGAACCGCACGGAATGTCTCCAAACTGAAGTCGGCCATCCAGGCAGCTGGTGTTAAGCCTCTCAAATGTGCAGCCATCACGTCTTCGGCATTTAAGATCGACAGATCGGTTTCCCACAGGGTGTTGTCCAGATCAAATGTTAGCGCTCGGATGGATTTCATGATTTGGTTTTCGCCCGCGGATGCGCGTTGTCATACACCTCAGCGAGATGCTGAAAATCGAGATGGGTGTAAATTTGTGTTGTTGACAGACTCTGGTGCCCCAAGAACTCCTGGATGGCTCTTAAATCTCCAGAGGACTCCAGCAGGTGCGTCGCGGCTGAGTGCCTTAACGCATGCGGATGCACGTGTTGGTCAAGTCCCACGGCCTGTGCTCGTGAATCAAGACGTCGCTGCACGGTTCGAGGAGAAACGGCGACTCCCTTTTTGGTAATAAAGACCGAATCGCTGAGGCCTTGATCCCAGTCTGCTCGGGCTTTGAGCCAGGCTGTGAGTGCATCACGGGCCTTGTTTCCCACAGGAACAATCCGTTCTTTGTGACCTTTACCAAGTA
>QXYM01000035.1 GCA_009886945.1 Litorivicinus sp. | reverse complement strand
AGCTGATCGAAGGAACAGTGGCTTCAGTGCCTCCTCAGGGCGGTCGCAAGCATCCGCAGCAAGAATTCTTACAAGTCGATACGTCGAATATCCTGTTTATTTGTGGCGGAGCGTTCGCGGGTCTCGACAAGGTGATTCGTGATCGTAGTGAAAAGGGTGGCATCGGCTTTGGTGCCGAGGTTCGCTCAAAGAACGAATCCAAGTCGATCGGCGAGGCCTTTGCTGAAGTTGAACCCGAAGACTTAGTGAAGTACGGCCTGATTCCAGAATTCGTGGGACGCCTCCCGGTGGTTGCGACCCTAACAGAGCTCGACGAAGAGGCATTGATTCAGATTTTATCTGAGCCAAAGAACGCCTTGGTGAAACAGTATAAAGAATTGTTTGACATGGAAGGTGTTGAGCTTGACGTTCGACCCGATGCTCTTCGGGCCGTTGCAAAGAAAGCGATGGAACGAAAAACAGGTGCACGCGGCCTGAGGTCGATTCTTGAAAGTATTCTTTTACACCCCATGTTTGAGATTCCTTCAGAGAACGATGTATCAAAAATTGTCATCGATGAAGGGGTCGTCACAGGCGACAGCGAACCGCTGAAAATCTACGCGGGATCATCAGACGAAAAACGCTCGGCAAACGCTGCCGACTAAATAGGAAGCACGCAATGAGTAGCCAGCAGCTGGACCTCCCTTTACTCCCGCTGAGGGATGTGGTCGTCTATCCCCACATGGTTCTCCCTCTATTTGTTGGTCGAGACAAGTCGATCAAAGCCCTGCAGAGCGCCATGGACGGGGGCAAGGAAATTTTATTGGTGGCTCAGAAAGTCGCCAGTGAAGATGAGCCGCGTGCTGGGGAACTTTACGACGTCGGCACTGTTGCTTCCATTCTTCAGTTGCTTAAGCTCCCAGACGGAACCGTGAAAGTTCTGATCGAGGGTGGCCAACGCGCGACTGTGTCGAACTTTGATCTTGACGGTGACCATTATCGCGCAGAAGCCCAGATCGTTGAATCGATTCCGCTCAAAGAACATCACCAAGAGGCGCTACTCCGCGTCTTGATGGATCAGTTTGATAAATACGTCAAAGCATCCAAGAAAATCCCTGCCGAGGTCTTGGCTTCGTTGCAGAGTATCGAAGAGCCCGGCCGTCTCTGTGACACCATGGCAGCTCATCTGACGCTTCCACTCAAAGAGAAACAGGCACTGCTTGCGCAACACGAGGTGAAAGAGCGACTGGAGTATTTGGTTGCGTTAATGGAATCGGAATTAGATCTTCTACAAGTTGAAAAGCGCATCCGTGGACGCGTGAAAGAACAGATGGAGAAGAGTCAGCGTGAGTACTATCTGAATGAGCAAATGAAAGCAATTCAGAAAGAGATGAATGACCTCGATGAAACGCCAAATGAGGTCGATGCCTTACAGGCACGAATCGAAGAGTCTGGTTTGTCCAAGGAAGGCAAAGAAAAAGCCGAGGGTGAGCTCCAAAAACTGAAAATGATGTCTCCGATGTCTGCCGAAGCCACAGTGGTTCGAGCCTATTTGGATTGGTTGTTAGGCTGCCCGTGGACCAAGCGCTCTCGAGTTCGTCACGATTTAATTAAGGCACGCGATATTCTTGAGGCGGATCATTATGGTCTCGAGGAAGTGAAAGAGCGGATCCTTGAGTATCTGGCAGTGCAAATGCGGGTGAAAAAATCAAAAAGTCCCGTGTTGTGCCTCGTCGGACCTCCTGGTGTTGGTAAGACCTCGTTGGGTGAATCCATTGCGCGTGCGACGAATCGAGAGTTTGTTCGTATGGCACTTGGAGGAGTTCGGGACGAGTCTGAGATTCGGGGTCATCGCCGGACTTACATCGGATCGATGCCAGGCAAGATTATTCAAAAATTGTCCAAAGCGGGTGTGAAAAACCCACTATTTTTGCTCGACGAGATCGATAAAATGGGGATGGATCACCGTGGAGATCCAGCGTCAGCCTTGCTGGAAGTCTTAGATCCTGAGCAAAATCATACTTTTAACGATCATTATCTCGAAGTGGATTTCGATTTATCTGAGGTCATGTTCGTTTGTACGTCCAACTCGATGAACATGCCGGCACCATTGCTTGATCGGATGGAAATCATCCGCATTCCTGGTTATACCGAGGATGAGAAGCTCAATATTGCGAAAAAATATTTGGTTCCAAAGCAAATTAAGAACAACGGTCTCGGCGCTAAAGAAATTGAAGTGCCCGATGCGACTCTGACGGATCTTATTCGGTATTACACCAAGGAAGCTGGTGTTCGTGGACTGGATCGAGAAGTGTCGAAATTAGCGCGGAAAGTTGTCCGTCGCCGGATTGAAGACGGGCACAGAAAGATTGGTGGAAATGATTCAGAAACCATGCTCATTACACCGGACGTCCTTGAGGATTACTCAGGTGTTCGTAAATACACCTATGGACTGAAAGAAACTGAAGACCGGATCGGACAAGTGACTGGTTTGGCCTGGACTAGCGTTGGCGGTGAGTTGTTAACCATCGAAGCAGTTGCGATGCCGGGCAAGGGTAAGCAAATCCGAACGGGTTCCCTCGGTGATGTCATGCAAGAATCCATCCAAGCTGCACTGACCGTCGCTCGCAGCCGTGCGGTCAGCCTGGGGATTGATCCGAATTTTCATGAAAAAATGGATCTTCATATCCACGTACCTGAAGGAGCGACTCCAAAAGATGGTCCAAGTGCTGGCATCGGAATGTGTACAGCGCTGGTGTCAGTCCTGGCCAATGTCCCAGTGAAAGCAGATGTTGCAATGACGGGAGAGATTACCTTGCGAGGCCAAGTGTTACAGATCGGCGGGTTGAAGGAGAAACTTCTCGCCGCCCATCGCGGGGGGATTAAAACCGTCATTATTCCGGAAGAAAACGTGTCCGATTTGAAGGAGATCCCGGACAATGTGAAGGCCGACTTGGAGATTAAAGCTGTCTCTTGGATTGACCAAGTCTTCGACATTGCGCTGGCGTACATCCCTGAGCCATTTGTCATTCCAGAGAGTGCAAATGGTTCAGAAACAGAACAGAGAACGGAAAAAAACACGCCGAGAGCGCATTAACAGGTTGTTTCATGCAATCAGCGTTGGTATAACTGACATGCGCTAGTTTTCGAGGTCGTTTTTGAACAATATCAATCCGGCGCCACAAAATTACTTACAAAAAAACCAATAGGGGTACTACGAGTGAATAAATCAGAATTAATTGATGCAATCGCTGCTGATGCAGGTTTATCGAAAGCCGATGCGGGTAAAGCTCTGGATGCGACTCTGGGTGCAGTGACCGGTGCTTTGAAAAATGGTGACACTGTTTCATTGGTCGGGTTTGGTACATTTCAAGTGAAGGCGCGTGCTGCTCGCACAGGCCGTAATCCACAAACTGGTGCGACGATCCAGATTGCTGCAGCTCAAGTTCCTGGCTTCAAAGCAGGTAAGGCACTGAAAGACGCTGTTAACTAAGTTAACCATTGTCTTTTATCATAGAGGGGCCCTAGGCCCCTTTTTTGAATCTATAGGTTACAACTCAACATGCTTCAAAATATTCGAGATAACTCAAGCGGCATTATCGCCAAAATTATTGTCGGTCTGATCGCGGTCACTTTTGTCATTACAGGCGTCAATTTTATGAGTGGCAGCGATGGCGATGCAGTGATCGCAGAGGTTGATGGCGTAGAAATTACCGAGCGTCGATTTGTCAGTAAGCTTGAGCAGGAACGACGCCAACTGTTGAGTATCTTGGGTGATCCAGGCGCGATCAATGAAGACCTGCTCCGGCAGAGCGTACTCAATGCATTGGTGGAAGAGGCCGCTGCCACCAGTTATTCAGCAAAGCTCGCTTTTGGGGTGACCGATCAATTGGTGGATCAGGTCATTGTTGAGATCCCACAGTTTCAAACAGATGGTCGATTTGATCCGAGAGCTTTTGACCGTGCTATCGGTCAGATGGGAATGTCTCGCCTCGATTTTAGAGACGAACTGAAGCGTAATTTAATCGAGTACCAGGTAAAAGGCGCTGTGGAGACCTCGATGCTGATCACTCCGTCAGAGCTTGCGCGGTTGGATGTTCTGCAAAATCAGAAACGGTCGGGTGAGTTGGTCGTCGTGAAAGCCGATCAATTTCTTGATCAAGTGACGGTCGATGATGAGGAAATTACATCGTTTTATGACACGAATTCGTCGCAATTTGTGACCGATGAATCGGTGGCTCTTGATTATGTGTTGTTGAGCTCTGATGACTTCCGTGAACAAGTGACCATTACGGATGACGACTTGCGCGATGCTTACGATGCAGAGGTTGCACAGGCTGCTAATGAGTCTGAGCGTCGTGCTCGACACATCTTGATTGCGGATAGTGACGATGCGCTTGAAAAAGCGATGGATCTGAAACAGCAAATCGATAATGGAGCCGATTTTGCTGAACTGGCCTCTGAATATTCTGACGACATTGCCAGTAAAGAAACTGGGGGTGACCTCGGATTTGCGCCAAGCGGAACCTTTGTCCCTGAATTTGAAGCGGCCCTCAATGCACTGACACCCAATGTCGTCTCAGATCCTGTCAAAACTCAATATGGGTATCATCTGATTGAACTCTTGGAAAGTCGGGCGAGGCCGGTCGAGAGCTTTGACGCGCGAGCGCCACGCTTGCGTGAAGAATTAGTAGATCGCCAGGCGTCACAGCGATTGGCGAATAACCTTGAAGAGTTTTCAAATATTGCCTTCAGTGGAACGCTGGAAGAGCTCAATAGCGCCTATGGCGTCAAGATTCAGTCGACAGATCTCTTCGGTCGATCAACAGCAACAGGGCTTTTTTCGCAGGAGACTGTCCTTCGACGAGTCTTTAATGAAACTCTCTACAACGGTGAGTTAAATGCAGAAGTGTTCGAAGCTGAACCCGGCTTATGGATGACATTTCGAGTGAAGACGCATGAGCCAAAGGCTGTGCGTCCATTAGCTGAGGTGCGCGATACCATCATCGAGCGATTACGCAACGACAAAGCGCAATCGCGCGCCAAAGCGTTGGCCGATGCAATCCAAGCACATTGGAAAGGTGGAGAAAAAGGGCTTCCAACGGGAGCTGATGGATTAGTAGCGCAATCATTTAATAATCTTGATCGGAACGGAGACGACTCGATTGCTCGCGATCATCTTGCTGTAGCCTTTGCAGCCCCTGCGCCAACTCAAGACCGCCCATCGACGTTCGTCGCTGAAACAGCTGTCGACACGGTGGTTGTGGCGCGAGTGGATACTCTGAATTTGGAGAAGGGAGCGACTAGTGAATCGAATCTCGAGGCAGCATTGGCTCAACTGAGAAAGACGCAAGAAGGTAGCGAGTTCTGGTCAATTGTGACCTCAGCGGCTGAGGTGGTTAAACGCTAATGGATTTCTTGGCCGAATACGGTTTATTTTTCCTGCAAACAATGACTGTCGTGGTTGCGGTCATTCTTGTGATTGCGGTCAGTTCAAAATTGTCGGGCGGCGACGAGGCAAAGGGGACAATCAAAGTCACTGACCTCTCAAAAAAGATTGCTGACCAAAAAAAATATGTGAGCGCGATTGTTGAAACGGCCTTGAATAACGATCAACCATCGTTTCTTGAACGGTTAAAAAATCGACTGAAAAAGACATCGCCGAAGAAATCGACAGCAGAGAGCGCTGGTCAGAAGAAGCTCGCTGTGGTTCTCGAATTCAAAGGGGATATGAAAGCGTCGCAAGTGAACGGGTTGCGAGAAGAGGTATCTGCCATTCTCTTAATGGATCCGATCCCTCATCTTGTGGTCCTGAAATTAACCTCGCCCGGCGGATTGGTTCACACTTATGGTTTAGCGAGCTCCCAGCTTGCGCGTTTGCGAGATGCCGGTGTTGAGTCAGTGGCTTGCGTGGATACAGTCGCAGCCAGCGGTGGATATATGATGGCTGTTTGTGCGGATCGGATTGTCGCGGCACCGTTTGCGGTTCTTGGGTCGATCGGTGTCGTCGCTCAGATTCCGAACATCTATCGCTTTTTGAAAAATCGGGATGTTGATATTGAATTACACACCGCTGGGGCGAATAAACGGACATTAACGCTCTTGGGTGAAAACACACCGGAAGGGCGTAAGAAGTTCAAAGAAGATCTCGAGCAAACCCATGATCTCTTTAAAGCATGGATCGCAGAGCGGCGACCTGACCTCGACCTAGAAGCGGTTGCCGATGGATCCATTTTCTATGGAACCGATGCGCTGACGAAAGGGCTTTGCGACCAAATTGCAACCTCTGATGATGTGCTGATGACACTTAATGAAGACCATCACCTGATCGCGTTGAAGTGGCACGAGAAGAAATCGTTGGCAGCACGGCTCAGCCGTGATACGTCGGCAGCAATTGCTGATCAGGTCGATGCCTACATCAACCGCTCCAACCAGGATTATACTCGGCTGTGACTGAGAAGGTTGTCACGCTCTATACCGACGGTGCATGCAAAGGAAATCCCGGCATTGGTGGCTGGGGTGTTTTGATGGAGTATGGCGAGCATCGTAAAGAGCTCAGCGGTTGTGATCCCGAAACCACCAACAATCGAATGGAACTGATGGCTGCCATTGAGGGGCTTTCAGCACTGAAAGGTTCTTGCACCGTCCATGTGTTTACCGATTCCGTTTATGTGAAAGACGGAATCACCAAATGGCTCGCCAATTGGAAGAAAAATGGTTGGAAAACGGCATCGAGAAAACCCGTCTCCAATCAGGATCTCTGGCAACGACTGGACACTGCGGCATCCTGTCATCAGGTGCATTGGCATTGGGTCAAGGGGCACGCCGGTCATCCTGGCAATGAGCGTGCGGATGAATTGGCGAATCAGGGGGTGAGTGAGCTATGCGGCAAATCATTCTAGATACTGAAACTACCGGACTCGATCCCAATCAAGGCCACCGTGTGATTGAAATTGGCTGTATTGAAATGGTGAATCGGCGTCTGACCGATCGTCATTTTCACGCCTACATCAATCCAGAACGAGCGATTGATCAAGAGGCCATCGAAGTTCACGGGATCACCAATGAATTTCTGACCGACAAGCCGAATTTTGCCGGAATTGTGGATGAGTTGATTGAGTTTATTCGTGGTGCAGAATTGATTGCTCACAATGCATCATTCGATGTGAATTTTTTAGAGGCTGAACTCAAGCGGATCCCAGGCGCCCCCAGTATGGTCGAATTGATGCATGGCGGAGTAGCGGTTGATACCCTAGCAATGGCAAAAGAGAAGCGTCCTGGAAAGCGGAATTCGCTGGATGCGCTCTGCCGAGACTACAAGATCGATGCCAGTGAGCGGACGCTGCATGGCGCACTCCTGGATGCTGAGCTTTTGACTCGCGTCTATCTGGCGATGACTCGCGAGCAGAGCCGAATGTTTGGTGGTTCCGAGAATCTCCAACAAGGCTCCAGATTTGAGCCGATCCAGAAAATGACCGATGCTGCCCGGCAACAACGCGTTGTCCCTCCGAGCGATGACGAGCTGTCTAATCACCAAGCGTTTCTCGATACATTACGGCAGTCCAATGCAGACATTGTATGGGATCGGTCCTCGTTGTGAACTGGCTTGGCGATCATGAGGTGAGTTGGTTACCTGGGTTGGATACCGGCCATTCATCACGTGTTGTCGTGACTTCAAGCGAGCGCTCAGTCGCTGTCACAGAGGTTGGGGGCCCTTGTTTACTCGAGCTCGATGATGCGTTGATCCGAGGCCTTGACCCAGTGCTTGCAGGGACACTGGATGGCATCACTTATTATGGCGTTCGCACACAGCCCATCCAAGGCCTGACCTATGAGGCGCTCAGGCCTGCTCTGATCCAAATGGATAGTCGTCAATTTATTCCTGTCAGCACCGTGATACAGGTCCTCGATTTTATTGATGAGCATCAGTACTGCGGGCGCTGCGGTCAGCCGACCGAAGCATCGCGATCCGATCGTGGACGGCATTGCGAACCTTGTCGTTTGACGCAATACCCACGAATTTCCCCATGCGTCATTGTGTTAATTACTCGCGGTGACGAGATTCTACTGGCGCGGGCTCCACGATTCGTGGAGGGGATGTATTCCACACTGGCTGGGTTTGTGGAGGCAGGGGAGTCTGCGGAACACGCGTGCCATCGCGAGATTTTTGAAGAGGTGGGAGTGTCAATCGAACAACCCATTTTCCAGGGCAGTCAAAGTTGGCCGTTTAAGCACTCATTGATGCTCGGATATCGAGCTGAGTGGAAGTCTGGAGATATCCAGATTGATGGTGAAGAGATCGTGGATGCACAGTGGTTTTCTATCGATCGGTTACCGAAACTTCCACCCAAAGCATCAATCTCTCGTGGGATGATTGATGCCTATGTGTCTGAACGCCTTAGTTAACCGGAACGACTAACCACTCACCGGGACGAATCAGGTTTGACGTGGCATTGAGTTTTCTGAGATTTTTCACTGTCGTCTGAAATCGTCTGGCGATTTTCCACAGAGAGTCTCCGCTTCGCACTTTATAGCGAATGGTTTCTCCGTAATCGCTACCTAATTCTAAACTCACTAATTGTTTTGAAATATTTTCGCTGGTACTTGGCACTCGAATGGTTCTGCCTGCGACGATTCGGGAGTTCGTCATGCCATTCAGCATCATGAGCTCAGGCACAGTGGCTCCGATGCGACCTGCAATCTCACTCAATGTGTCACCGGATTTCACCTCATAAGGTCGAGTTCTCACGTAATCCCGCACCGATACACTGACCAACCGCGTAGAAAACTCTTGGACTGCCGTGTTTGGGAGAACCAACTGGTAAGGTTCCTGCGCCGGGGTAATCCATGAGCGAATACAGGGGTTGTAACGCCGGATATCTTCAAGCGGTAACCCACTTAATTCCTGAACCAGAGAGACCTCCATCGGCGCCTCTAGCGTCAATGTTTTAAATGGAATTGCAGGATCGATATCAGGTAATTCAATCCCTTGATCCTTCGCATCAAGAATGAGATCTCGCGTGACCAGTAGGCGTGGGACGTATCGGCGTGTTTCACGAGGCAGTTTGAGTGACCAAAAGTCGGTTGCTTTCCCAGCTCGCTGATTCTGACGAATCGCGCGATCAATGCGGCCAGGACCGGCGTTATAAGCGGCAATGGCCAACAGCCAATCACCAAACTTTGCATGCATCTGTTCAAGGTAGTCCAGTGCCGCTCGGGTCGAGTGAATCACATCACGACGCTGATCACAGGTTTGACCTAGCTTTAAGTTCAGGACACGGGCTGTTCCAGGCATAATTTGCCACATCCCAACCGCTCCCATCCGTGATACTGCCCAAGGGCTATAGGCTGACTCGACGTATGGCAATAGCGCGAGCTCTGCAGGCAACCCACGACGCTTCACTTCATCCCAAACATAGGGCAGATAGATATCCGCCTTAACGAGAAAATCGGAGAAAAACCCTGGACTGTGAGTCAACCGACGGCGATGCAGATCAGCATATTTCGTTTCTTGCAGTTTACTCAACGCGAAGCCCTGGATAATGTCCGCCCAGATTGTGGTCTCAATCGCTGCTAAATCCGTTGTTGACTCAATAGGTGGGTCTTCTTGAGTTTCAGGTTCCGAGATATTTGGGCTATCGATTGCTTCCCCTAGCTCACGAATAATCGCCAGCGGATCATAAAGCGCTGAGTCATCCTTGGCCTCCAGAGGGTCTTGATCAATGGGCGGAAGGTTCTCTGTACTTGATTGAGGCTCCACGCTTACGCTTGAAACCGCAGTCTCGCTCATCGTCTGTGGGCTTTGTTGCACAGTCTGACAACCGGCCATCAACAAGAGAGCCGCGAACCAAGCGCTGTGATGACTATTGATCATTTGCATTAAAACTGGTCTTTTTGTAAGCGGCGTTCAGCCAATTGGGCAACAGTGGTTGCACGTAAAAATGGGTTCGTCAGTCGTTCAAGCCCGAGCGTCGTTGGGACAGTGGCTGCGCCTTGCGCTCTCATCTCACTGACCTGTTGCTGACGCTTGTGAGTCTCTTGATTATCAGGCTCAGCGACAACCGCAAAATTGAGATTGGCCAAGGTGTATTCATGCGCACAATAAATCTCAGTATTTGCCGGTAACTGATTGATTTTATGGAGACTAGAGAACATATTCTCTGCACTTCCTTCAAACAACCTGCCGCATCCGGCGGCAAATAGTGTATCTCCGGTAAAGGCAACAGGCTGCTGGAACTGATCAGATACCGAGGTGTAAGCCACATGATCTAAGGTATGGCCGGGAACTTCGATCACTTCAAAGTTAGCACCTAAAACACGGATGATGTCACCTTCGGAAACTGGCTTTGACGGTCCTTTCAGGGGTTGATGCGAGCCGATGACCTCGATTCCAGCGAAGCGTGAGCACAAATCGAGAACACCGCCTTGATGATCACCGTGCCAATGCGTCAACAGAATGCCTTGAAGGGTCAGTGCATGACTCTCCAAAAAGGCGATCACGGGCGCTGCATCGCCAGGGTCGACCACCCAGGCGTTCTCGTCATCGGCAACGACCCAGATGTAGTTGTCATCAAATGCGTGAACTCGGTGAATCTGGAGCATTAGGCGTTGTCCGAGTCAGCCATCGCGGTGATATTGAAGCCGTTGTCGACATAAATGGTCTGGCCTGTAATCCCCGAGGCTAGATCGGATGCTAAGAATGCAGCTGTATTGCCGACTTCTTCGATCGTTGTATTGCGGCGGAGTGGGGTACGGGACGCGTTGTAGTTCAACATGGAACGGAAATCCTTAATCCCACTGGCCGCTAATGTGCGAATTGGGCCTGCTGAAATCGCGTTGACCCGGTGACCCTTGGGTCCCATCGAGGTGGCGAGAAACCGAACACCGGCTTCGAGAGACGCTTTTGCCAATCCCATCACATTGTAATTTGGCATCGTCTGAACAGCTCCAAGGTAGGACAGCGTTATAATGCTTCCTTGACGTCCCTCGAGCAGTGGTTGGGCCGCCTTCGCAAGCGCCACCAAACTGTAGGAGGAGATGTCATGTGCAATTCGAAAGCCTTCGCGCGTCGTTGCATCGACGAAGCTACCACTGAGCTGATCACCAGGAGCGAAGCCAACCGCATGAACAACGATGTCGATTCCATCCCAATGCTTGGCCAACCCCTCAAAGACCGCATCAATCTCTTCGTCACTTCCAACGTCACACGGGAAACACAGCTCAGGAGGGGTTCCCCAGCCTTCGGAAAACCCTAAAACGCGGTCTTTTAGCTTGTCATTTTGGTATGTAAACGCAAGCTCTGCGCCTTCGCGATGCATCGCCTGAGCAATCCCATAAGCGATCGACAGTTTGCTTGCGACACCGACGATCAGTGCGCGTTTACCGGAGAGCATTCCCATTGCATATCCTTTTTCTTGTGTTGAAGCGATAGCGGGCAATGTTACCATGAAGTCATGGCAGTTCAGAGCGTGTTTCGACTTGGCGTGCATGATAAACAGCGAGCTTGGGATCGCTGGGTTGGCGGTCGTCTTGGTCACCGAATTCAAGTTGAGGAGCGCAGGCTGGCTCGACGTGAGCTTCGGCGGCTATTCGGACAGGTGGTCCTTCAAGTTGGTGGCACAGCAGGTTTCCCACTGATCGCCGATTCGCTTGCCCCCGTTCGTTTACACGTTGTGTTTGGAGGGGAGGTTCCGAAAACCTCACATTGCCCTGTGATTTTAGCGGAAGATAATTTGCTTCCGTTTCCAACCGACTCGGTTGATATTTTGGTATTGCAGCATTCGCTGGATATCAGCGCTCATCCCCATCAGGTATTACGTGAAGCAGAACGTGTTCTTCGACCCGGGGGAAGACTCTTGTTATTTGGTTTTAATCCCGCATCCAGCTGGGGATTGAGGAAGCTCATCAGTACGCCACTGGATAGTTTGCTGCCTTGGCATGCTCGATTTATGCGTCGAAGCCAGATTGAAGACTGGTGTCGTTTGTTAAATTTAGTTCCCGAGCTCTCACGACATGCGGTGTACAGTTTACCGCTCGCTAAAACCGGCATACGGAAACTCTTTAAGCGCATTGAGCACTCAATGGCTCGGAAAGAGTGGCCAATTGGCGCTGTCTATTGTTTGCGTGCAAAGAAAGAGCGAAATGCCTATATCCAAGGAAAACCAAGCCCCCTTGGACGTTTCGCCAACGTAGGTCAGACGCTTAAGCCGGCTGTTGGGATGCGGCGGAAGCCAATATTACGCGTAGTGCAGAAACCGGATGACGCATCGTCTGATTGGAGAAGCGTTTAACCTGAGATCGACAAGAGTAACCGGTCGCCAAAATCTCTCCATCTGATTGAGTCTGAGCCTCGACTTTGGGTTTCCAGCTCTGCGCATAAATCGTTTGAGAGGTCTCCACGTTCGCCTTTTCATGCCCATAGGTGCCAGCCATCCCACAACACCCGACAGATTCAATCTCCAATGATTGACCAGCCATCGCAAAGATCGGCTTCCATAATGCGAGAGATTCCTTCGCATTGGTTGCCTCAGTACAATGCGCAAAGAGACGGAAACGTTTCACCGGCAAGGTGGTTGCAATGGCCCCTTCAACCAGATGGGTAGCAATGAACTCTTGAACGAGCAGGACAGGAGGCGTCTCAATGTGTGCTTCTTGATACTCAGACCGATAGGTCATCGTCATCGAGGGATCTAATCCAATCATCGGCACGCCGATGGCATCGATTGCTCGGAGTTTTTCGGCATTGGATTCGCCAAGGCGTTTAAACCATTTGAGGAAACCATGGACGTGCAGTGGCTTTCCGTTGGCGTGAAACGGCATCAAGGTAGGTTCAAAATCCAGAAGCTTGAGTAACTCAAACAGGTCAACCACGGCATTGGTTTCGAAATAACTGGTAAAGGCATCTTGAACGACGACCACTTGACGACTGAATCGTTCGGGATCGGAGTCTTTCATCGCAAGCAATCGGCTCGTGTCGGCAACTTGAAAGCCTGCTTCGGCGATGGCTCGATGAGGATCTATCCCAGACAGCGAAGGGGAGTCCACCAATCCGAGCATCGAAAACAGACCGCGACCCAACCGCGACTCGACCAACAGGTTGTAAAGTTTCGGTACCTGTGCCGCGATCGGCAGTGCATATTCGAGCGTCCCCACAATCCAGTCCTTCATTGGGCGAGAATATCGGGTGTAATAGGCACTTAAAAAATGACTCCGGAACGTCGGAACACTGACTTTAATCGGACATTGGCCCGTGCAGGATTTACAAGCCAAACACGTCGACATCGATTCAAACACTTCGTGGTTAAAATCGTAGTTTGCGTCTGATTTTTTCCACGTCCGCAGGATCCGCGCCGGAGCTCCAAGAATGTGCTCGCCAATCGACAAAGAGGGAATTGATTGAACGCCCTGATCTGACAAGCGCGTGACCCATTCGCGCATTAAGCCAGCGCGACCCTTGGGTGTGTATCGGCGATCACGTGTTGCCTTCCAACTTGGACACATCCGATCGTCCAGATCGTAATTGTGACAAGCTCCATTCCCATTACAGAGAAGGGACGTGCTTGCCGATGACTGAAGGCTCGGCGCGATCGCGCGATCACTCGCGCCACGCGTCGGGACCTGATCAATCTTCAACAGCGGCGAGTCGACTGTTGGCCCTGCAATCTTACCTGGATTCAATCGGTTTAATGGATCAAACAGCGCCTTGACTTGGCAAATTGCTGGATAGAGCGAACCAAAGAAGATCGGCGCATATTCTGATCGCACCCCTTTACCATGCTCACCCCAAAGAAGGCCATGGTATTTCTTCGTTAAATCAACAACTTGATCAGTAATCGTGCGGACCATCTCCATCGTTTCCGGAGCCTTCAAATCGAGCAACGGACGAACATGAAGAACACCGGCGTCAACATGACCAAACATCCCATAATCCAGATCATGCTCATCGAGTAACTGTCGGAACTCACCGATATATGGCGCTAAGTTTTCTGGGGGAACGCAGGTATCCTCAACGAAGGCAACCGGCTTTTTCGCACCTTCAACTCCACCCAATAAACCGACCGCTCGTTTGCGCATCGCCCAAACCTGAGAGACTTGCGCGCGTCCGCGTGCGATCGCATGAGCAAAGGACCGACCATTATCCGCCGCAACCTGTTCAAGGTATCGACGAAATTGATCCACGGTATCGGCCAGTTTGGCCGCATCAAAATCCGTGAACTCCACCAAATTAATTCCCTGGAGGGTTCGATCAGATGCCGGGAAATAATCAGCGACACTGTCCCAAATAAAATCATTCATTGCTAAATTCAGGACCTTGGAGTCGACGGTTTCGATCGACGTCGCCCCATGAGTCATAAGCTCTCGGGCATCAAATAACGCATCCATGAACGATTCGTACTGCACAGCAACCAAGGCCACTTCCGTTGGCAGCGGTTCTAGGTTGATTCTCGCCTCGCTAATGAGCGCCAGAGTCCCTTCAGAACCGCAGAGCACAGCGTTTAAATCAATCTTGCCGTCATCGGTACGCACGTGTTTCAAATCGTAGCCGGTAAGGCATCGATTCAGTTTGGGGAAGCTGTCATCGATCGCCTGCTGGTTGGTGTCGTGGAGCTCACGAAGCGCCTGCCCGAGACGGTATTCAGGTGTTGAGCGCGACAACTGATCTAATTCATCATCTGACAGCACGCTGGTTTCCAGTGTTTCTCCAGTCAAGAGTACCGCCTTGAGATTCAGAACATGGTCTCGTGTCTTCCCATATCTGACTGATCCTTGCCCACTTGCGTCGGTGTTGATCATTCCGCCAATCGTCGCTCGATTGGATGTGGATAGATCCGGTGCAAAAAAAAGTCCATGTTGGCGGATCTCGGCATTCAGGTGGTCTTTGACCGCCCCGCATTGAACCCGGGCCCACCGTTCTTCAACGTTGATTTCAAGGATCTGGTTCATGTGTTTACTGGTGTCGACCACAACGCCTGCACCCAGACTTTGCGCATTCGTTCCGGTCCCGCCACCGCGGGGATAGAGCGTGACTTCATGGTCATGGGCTGCACGAACGATACGACAGAGATCCTCGTGATCCTTCGGAAACACGACAACTTGTGGATACACCTGATAGATGCTGTTATCGGTGGAAAGCACTGTGCGAGTAGCATCATCACAGTGAATTTCGCCCTCGAAACCTAATGCATGAAGCTCCCGCACATAATGCTGAACGGTTTCAGAGACAGGCTCGCGATGGTCAAGACGCGGAATCATCGAACGGGGATCTCCAAGGATCGACAACTAAAGTCGAAGTGTGTCATAAAATAGCCATAGAAACTACGCAGAGGCACAGTCTTCAATGGCTTTTTGGGAAGAGAAGCAACTGCACGAGATGTCCGATTCAGAATGGGAATCGCTGTGCGATGGTTGCGGGCTATGTTGCCTACACAAGCTCGAAGACATTGAGACCTTGGAGGTGGAGTTTACCTGCGTGAAATGTCGCTACCTCGACCATCATCGATCCTGCGAAGTGTACGAGGAACGCGTCAATCTAGTTGAGGATTGCTTGAATGTTCGCGATCTCGATCCCGAGTATTATCGTTGGCTACCCGAGAGTTGCGCCTACCGACGGATTCATGAACAACGACCGCTTCCTCAGTGGCACCCGTTACGGACAGGGAACCGTGAAGTCATGGAGAAGGGCGGATATGCTGTCGGTGATTGGGCCATCTCTGATCGTTTAGCAACACCTGATGTTGATTTCATCGTTCGAATCAAAGCCAGCGACTCCTGATCTATCCGTTTGATAGAAACGATTGAATTTCCGAGATTTGCTCTTGTGTGTTGAGGAAGGGGGCGTGCCCAGTGTTGGGAATCTCGAGTCGTTCGACTCGAAGCGCGCTATGCACCATTTTATCGGCAATCTCTGCGGGTAGCACGTCAGAATCCATGCCTCGAATCACCAGCATACGACAGGTGATCGAGGCAAACATCGCCCAAGCCAGGGTCGGGTTTTGGCTGCCTCCGAATTGTTTAAGAATAGCGGGGTCGTAATGCTGGGTGAGTGATCCGTCATCCAAACGTCGTAACGAATGCACCAACAACAGATCCCATTCTTCAGAGGACAACTCGCCGAAAGGGGCATAAATTTCCTCAAAATAATCCCTTGCGTCAGATAAGTGTCGAAACAACTGTTTGTCTGAGCTGTATTGCCGAATTCGATGAATGGCGTCCTCGGGGACTTCGGGGCCAATGTCATTAATCACTAATCGATCAATCAATCCACGGGTTTGCGGGCTTGACGCCATCATCATTCCAAGCACACCACCCATGCTGGTTCCGATCCAGTGTACCCGACCAGACACCTTAAACACTTTCAGCAAATCAACGGCAACTGATTGATAAAACGAAAATTGATACCGGTCAGGATCGACCCAGTCACTATAACCGCGACCCGGAGTATCTGGACAAATCACATAATAATGCGACGCGAGGCTGCGTGCGAGAGTCAAAAAATCAGACCCGTTGCGTGCAAACCCATGCCAGCAAATCACCGCTTGACTGGATGGATGCCCCAGGGTTCTGACAAATACATGGATCCCTTGAACCTGAATCAGATGCTCGCTGAACCCGCAGCCCGCGATTGGCGGGCTAACTTCAGGAATATTCGCAGAGGTAAGCGGTTGGCTCTGTAACCTCGACAGCAAACGTTTGATCTGCTGGAACATGAAACTCCTCGCCATCAGAATAGAGTAAAGGTTCTGGATCGTCGTGTCGTTGTACTACAAGAGCACCACTGATCACCACCATTCGCTCATTTTTTGATGTCGAAAATTCATACGATCCAGGTGCCATAACGCCAACTGAGCTTTCGCCATTGGAATTGTCGAATCCAAGGGATAAGACCTGGTCATCAAAATATCGATTCACTTGCATGAGAGGGGCCTCCACTGAATGGCGAGTCTGAATCGTCGCCATCTCTTCTATTTAACATAATAATGATTATGCGCAAATTATTCGGGGTCAACACCGATAATCGTAAATGTTCCAGCGCTGGCTCGAAGACTCAATAAGTCATGATAGGCATCGGACTCGTACCAGTCAGTCATGGCTGCTTGGGTCGGAAACCAAAATAATGCGATCTGAGAAAAATCACCCAATCCATTTTCATCATCCAGCGTCATGGGCTTTTCGGCGCGAAAACGGATCTCTCCACCGTAAGGCTCGAGCGTTGCCGGAACCTGTTCTCGGTAGGAATTGAAATCGGACAAGTTATTAATCCGAATTAATGCGATCATGCGAACCATCGTAGGGATTCCTTTTTTTCTTAATATGATGTCATCTGATTCAGCGTTTGACGCTAGCCAACATCTAACCAAGCTCGGCTCAAAAAAGCTATCTGATTTTATTGGGGACATCGGGCCAATTGTCATTCCACAGCGCTATGGTGACGATCCCCTCATGGGGCTATGTCAGATTATCGTCTCTCAACAACTCTCCAATCAGGCTGCTCGATCAATTTGGTCACGTCTCTGTGAACAATTGCCAGATCGGTCTGATCGATTGCATGCGCTCGCTCAGGATGAATCTGAACATTTAGGATTATCAAGAGCCAAACGACGCACACTCAGCAGCCTTCTCAAGCAAGATGAGTCATGGTTTGAAACACAGATTCAAGCCACTCCGGAGAATCGCTTTCAAGCCTTGACTGACCTTTGGGGAATCGGTCCATGGAGCGTCGCGATGTTCGAGTTATTTGTATTGAAAAATCCAGATGTCTGGTCAGATGGAGATTTAATTCTCAGACGCATCAGCGAATTACTTGCCAGTGAGGCCGACACGGATCGAGCTGAATGGATCTCAAGCGCTGCCCCTTTTCGGAGTTTTCTCGCGTTGTATTGTTGGAAATTGAACGATAGCTGATCACTCATCGATAATAAGCAATACTTCCCATTGAGATTATC
>QXYM01000034.1 GCA_009886945.1 Litorivicinus sp. | reverse complement strand
GACATCGACTCAGCAGTCACGGATACCTTGACTGCGAATCAAGCGGTGATGGACGTCTGGGCTCAGTTGCAGCCGTCCTATCCCAACGTCAATTTAGATTTTTCAGGGGAGCTTGATGATATTCAGGAGAGCCTCGACTCCATTGGAATTCTGTTCTTATTTGGCTTAGGGGTGATGTATCTCATTCTGGGAACGCAGTTTAAAAGTTATGGCCAACCATTATTGATTTTAGTGACTGTTCCACTGGCATTTACAGGGGTGGTTCTCGGTCTTTTTGTGACTGGGAATCCGCTGTCTCTGTACACCCTTTATGGAGTTGTCGCCTTATCTGGAATTGCAGTGAATTCGGCCATTGTCTTGATCAGTGCTGCGAATGACCGGCTGATCGCTGGAATGAGTCTGAAACACGCCACTGTGTATGCAGGCCGCAGGCGTGTTGTTCCCATTGTGATTACAGTATTGACAACGATTGCGGGCCTGTTTTCGTTAGCCGCAGGACTTGGGGGGTCTTCGCTGATCTGGGGCCCTGTTGCAACAGCCATCGTCTGGGGGCTCGGCTTTAGCTCAGTGTTGACGCTGTTTGTGGTTCCAATTCTTTATTATCTCACTGGAAAGAAACGCGAACGTCGCTTAAATCCATCCTCTTGAAAATTTGTCGTGCGATCCCATGTCTATGTTGAGGCGCCACCTTGGGCCTTAAACAGTTAACCGCTCTGTCGTAATGAAGAGCACATATTGATCGCTTTAGGAGGATCACATGACAGTAGACCTTTCACCCTTATATCGCACAGCCATTGGTTTTGATCGGCTCGCCAGCATGCTTGAAAACGCGAATCGCGTTGAGAGTGCGGGCTACCCCCCGTACAACATTGAAGTCACTGGGGAAGATGAATACCAAATCATCATGGCCGTTGCGGGGTTCACAGATGATGAACTCTCCATTGAGTCCAAGCAGAACGAACTCACCGTTTCCGGTGACAAGGCTGAATCGGCTGAAGAGCGGAAGTTCTTGCATCGCGGAATTGCAAACCGTGGTTTTGAGCGTAAGTTCCAATTGGCCGACCACGTGTTTGTCAAAGGTGCTCGACTTGAGCACGGACTGCTTCATATTGAGCTTTACCGTGAACTGCCGGAGGCATTGAAGCCTCGGTCGATTTCGATCGAAACAGGAAAACTCATCGAAAACCAAGCCTAATGGTGAAAGGCCCGGTACGCCGGGCCTTTTTGATGAGTGGAGAGACGATTGATCTGAATCATGTGGTGTCATGATCAATCATCTCTTGTCATACAGTTGTCTTAAAATTATTGTGCAATGCAATACATCTTGAGATGGTTAGTGACTTTGTATGACACCAATTACCCGCCTGACGAATACCACTTATGACGAGTTGATTGTTGGGATGTCAGCATCGATTCGCAAGCGGTTAACGATGGACGACATCCGGCTTTTCGCGATCATGTCCGGTGATGTGAACCCGGTGAGTTTAGATGCGAAATATGCCCAATCTAGCCGATTCCATGACATTGTTGCGCATGGGATGTGGGGTGGGGCCTTGATTTCCACTGTTTTGGGAACCGAGCTGCCAGGTGCTGGCACGGTCTATACCCATCAAACACTGGATTTCGTCAAGCCTGTCCGCATCGGTGACGAGTTACTTGTGACGGTGACTGTTCGCGAGAAGAAACCGAATGCTTATGTGGTTTTTGATTGTGATGTGGTCAATCAAATTGGTGAACAAGTATTAACTGGCTGGGCTGAAGTCATTGCGCCGACTGACAAGATCGAATCTGAGATTGTTGAATTACCGGATATTTTCTTAAATGAACGGCAACAACTGAATGACCTTTTAAATCGCTGCAAGGCTTATCGACCCCTACGCGTTGCGGTTGTGCACCCCTGTGATGAAGTGTCTTTGGGTGGTGTTTTGGCAGCGCGCGCACGGGGTTTGATTGAGCCTGTATTGATTGGCCCCGAAGCGAAAATTCGTCAGGTTGCGGAAATCTATCACTACGATCTTGACGGCATCACGATTGATCCCGTCGAGCATTCCCATGCTGCTTGTGCGCGAGCCGTTGAGCTGTGTCAGATGGATGCCGTTGAGTCCATCATGAAAGGTAGCCTGCACACCGACGAGTTGATGGGGGTGTTGTTAGCGAAATCATCGGGTTTGAGAACTGAACGACGGGTCAGCCACGTCTTTGTGTTTGATGTGCCGACGTACCCGCGACCTCTTTTGATCACCGATGCTGCGATTAACATTTCGCCAAACTTAAACGCCAAACGAGACATTATCCAAAACGCCATCGAGCTCGCGCACGCGCTGAAAATTGATGAGCCCAAAGTTGCCATACTATCAGCGGTTGAGATCGTCACCCCGGCAATCCCATCCACCTTGGATGCCGCTGCGCTTTGCACCATGGCGAGTCGGGGCCAAATTACCGGAGGGATTTTAGATGGACCTTTGGCATTCGATAATGCCATTTCTGAAACAGCGGCAAAGATCAAAGGGATCGACAGCCCTGTTGCAGGCCTTGCCGATATTCTCGTGACACCAGACCTTGAGTCCGGGAACATGCTGGCCAAGCAACTGGAGTATCTCGCCCATGGTGAAGGATCTGGCATTGTGTTGGGTCTTCGGTTACCCGTGATTTTAACCAGTCGCGCAGATGATGCGATGTCTCGTCTCGCTTCCTGTGCGCTCGCCGTGATCTTACGAGCGCATCAGACCAAGGAGTCCTGACATGTTGGTTGTCATCAACGCAGGATCATCCAGCGTCAAATTCTCAGTCTATGATCCTCAATCACTGGATCGGGTGGAGTCTGGACAAGCGTTTGTCCGTGACGATCGCGTCTATCTCCAAGCACAGTCCATCAGCGGACAACCAATTGAGCATGAAACGCTCATGGCAGAGACGGAACATGATCGCTCGATGGTTCTACTACATGCCATCTGCGAACTCTTGGCTGACCAGTTTGCCTCACCGCAAGCGATCGTTCATCGAGTGGTGCACGGTGGTGAGACATTCTCGAGCCCAGTGGTGGTCACGGCCGAGATTCGTGAACAGCTGGAATTGCTGATTGATCTGGCGCCATTGCATCAACCCGTCAATCTGGCTGGCATCGATGTGTTTGCAGAGGCCTATCCGGGCATTACCCAGATTGCGTGTTTCGATACGGCTTTCCATGTCGGTCAATCATTGCTTGAGACGTCCTATGCGCTCCCGGAGTCCGTTCGAGCTTTGGGCGTGCGCAAATACGGGTTTCAT